>CAYNJD010000072.1:0-12313 GCA_964397355.1 uncultured Mycobacterium sp.
TCGCGCTGCTGGTGCTGGCCTCGGTGCTCAACCGGATGTTCGGCGACGTCAACGGCCTGGACAAGACCGAGTTGGGACTGAGCAGCCCGTCGGTGTCCTCGTCGTCGACCTCGGGTGCGGCCGCGCCGGGCAGCTCGGTCAAACCGGTGCAGGCGACGGTCTTCTCGCCCGGCGGCGAGGCCGACCGGCCGCAGGACGCCGGGTTGGCGATCGACGGGAACCCGGCCACCTCCTGGTCGACGGACACCTACTCCGATCCGGTGCCCTTCCCGAACTTCAAGAACGGTGTCGGGCTGCTGCTGCAGTTGCCCAAGCCGACGGTGATCGGCAGCGTCGAACTCAACGTCTCCAGCACCGGGACCCGGGTGGAGCTGCGCTCCGCCTCGACCGCCAAGCCGGCCCGGCTCGAGGACACCACGGTGCTGGCCCCTGCGAAGTCGCTGCAGCCCGGCACCAACAAGATCTCCGCCGACTCGTCGACGCCGACGTCATACCTGCTGGTGTGGATATCCACCATGGGCACCACCGGTGGTGAGAGCCGCACCCAGATCTCCGAGATCACGGTGCAGGCCGCGTCGTAGCGGGGCCTGTGCATAGCTGAAGTGCCCTCGGGCCGTGTGCTGGTTACTGTCCGCTACATGGGACATCCGGAGCGCAGCGACGCCGAACTGCTGGCCGCGCACGTCGCCGGTGACCGGTATGCGTTCGCCGAACTCTACGGGCGTCATCATCGACAGCTGCGCCGGCTGGCGCGACTGACCACCGGCTGCCCCGAAGACGCCGAGGACGCCCTACAGGAGGCGATGCTCTCGGCACACCGGGGTGCCGGATCGTTTCGCCACAACGCCGCCGTCAGCAGCTGGCTGCATCGCATCGTGATCAATGCCTGCCTGGATCGGTTGCGCCGCAGCAGGTTTCACTGCACCGAACTGCTCACCGAGCACGCCGCCGTGGGTGATCGCACCGCCGAGGTGGAGACCGCGCTGCAGGTGCGCGCCGCACTGCGCCGGCTGCCCGCCGCGCAACGCGCCGCGGTGGTGACCGTCGACATGGCCGGCTATTCGGTGGCCGACGCCGCCCGCGCGCTCGGTGTCGCGCAGGGCACCGTCAAGAGTCGGTGTGCCCGCGGCCGGGCGCGGCTCGCGGTGCTGCTGAACGGAAACCACACCGGTGCCGCCACCGCAGTCGGGCCCGGCCGCGGCCGGATAACCTTGGGACCTGACGGTGCCGGCGCGGGTCAACTCGACGACTGCGCCTAGCGGCACGAGGCGAGCGGAAGCGGCGGCACGGCAATGGATGCGGGTGATCGAGACGGCCGGGAACGCCCGGCGCATTCGAGCCGCCCGCTGCCGCGGCTGAACCGGATCGCCGCCGGCGTCGGAGGCGCGGCCGCACTGCTGGCGATCGGGGTGGGCACGGCGGCGTTGATCCGCTCCCCCGGCGACACCCCCAGCGGCCCCCGCTCCCTGGATGCCATCACGGTGGCATCCGAGCCGACCCCGGTACTACCGCTGTCGGACCCGGAGATCCTCGCACTGCTGGACCGCGACCCCGAATACGGGCCGCTGGCCGAGCCCGCCCGCCGTACCGGCTGCCTGGCCGCGCTGGGCTACCCGGCGGCGACACGCGTCCTGGGGGCGCGCGAGATCACGATCAACGGTCAGGCCGCGGTGGTATTGCTGTTGCCCGGCCCCGCACCCGAGGACATCGTCGCGCTGGCGGTGGCCCCCAGCTGCAGTTCCGCCGACACCGGACTGCTGGCCGACACGACCATCCGCCGTCCGTAGCGGCCCGGGGAACACCGCCGCCTACGCTGACGTTGGTAGCCCCTGTAAGCAGATCCCGCGCGGATCCGGAGAAGAAAAGGCCCCCGATGTCCTCGATGAGCGAGACACCGTCCATCCACGATGTGATCATCATCGGTTCCGGCCCCGCCGGGTACACCGCCGCCATCTATGCCGCCCGCGCGCAACTGGCCCCGCTGGTCTTCGAGGGCACCTCGTTCGGCGGGGCGTTGATGACCACCACGGAAGTGGAGAACTACCCCGGTTTCCGCAGCGGCATCAACGGGCCCGACCTCATGGACGAGATGCGCGAACAGGCGCTGCGCTTCGGCGCCGACCTGCGCATGGAAGACGTCGAGTCGGTGGCGCTGGAGGACCCGATCAAGACCGTCGTCACCGCCGACGGCGAAACGCACCGGGCGCGGGCGGTCATCCTGGCCATGGGTGCCGCCGCCCGCTATCTGAACATCCCCGGCGAGCAGGAACTGCTCGGCCGCGGTGTGAGTTCGTGCGCCACCTGCGACGGATTCTTCTTCCGCGACCAGGACATCGCCGTCATCGGTGGTGGCGACTCGGCGATGGAGGAGGCCACCTTCCTGACCCGGTTCGCCCGTAGCGTGACCCTGGTGCACCGCCGCGAGGAGTTCCGCGCCTCGAAGATCATGCTGAACCGGGCGCGCGAGAACGACAAGATCCGGTTCCTGACCAACACCGTGCCGGTCGCGGTGGAGGGTGAGGACACCGTGACCGGACTGCGGGTCCGCGACACCGTCACCGACGCCGAGACCACGCTGCCGGTGACCGGGGTGTTCGTCGCGATCGGCCACGACCCCCGCTCGGAGCTGGTGCGCGGCGCGCTGCAGCTGGACGCCGACGGCTACGTACTGGTCCAGCAGCCCAGCTCCCGCACGTCGCTGGAGGGGGTGTTCGCCGCCGGCGACCTGGTGGACCGCACCTACCGGCAGGCGATCACCGCGGCCGGGACCGGCTGTACGGCCGCCATCGACGCCGAACGCTGGCTGGCAGAAGCGGCCGACGCCACGCAGGACACCGCTACCGAAACCTTGATGGGAGCACCACAATGAGCGACAACAGCACGGTGACCGTCTCCGACGCCACCTTCGCCACCGACGTGCTGGGCAGCAGCAAGCCGGTGCTGGTGGACTTCTGGGCGACCTGGTGCGGCCCGTGCAAAATGGTCGCCCCGGTGCTCGAGGAGATCGCCGCCGAGCAGGCCGAGGCGCTCACCGTGGCCAAGCTCGACGTGGACGCCAACCCGGAGACGGCGCGGGAATTCAACGTGGTCTCGATCCCCACGCTGATCCTGTTCAAGGGCGGTCAGCCGGTGAAGCGGATCGTCGGCGCCAAGGGCAAGGCCGCGCTGCTGCGCGAGCTCGCCGACCTCGGCTAGCCGCTCGGGCCGGCCCGGTCATTGGCGCACCCTGCTGGCCTCGTCGTTTTCAAGAAATCGGCCGGCATCTGAGACAATGCTGGCTAATCCGCTGGCAACCGCCAGCTATGTTTTCGCTGCCAGCAGCGACAACCGGAGGGCGCAGGAATGTCGGGTCGGGACCGCAGCGCAGGCGACGCGCTGCGCCGCGGCGACCGCAGCAGCGCCGTCGTCGAGATCCGCGCGGCGCTGGCCGCGCTGGGACTGGTGGACAGCCCCGACGCGGACCTGACCACCGGCAAACACGTCGCGTTGGACGCCTTCGACGACGAACTCGACCAGGCGGTGCGTGCCTTCCAGCAGCAGCGCGGGCTGCTCGTCGACGGCATCATCGGCGAGGCCACCTACCGGGCGCTCAAAGAGGCGTCCTACCGGCTGGGGGCGCGGATCCTCAACCATCAGTTCGGCGCGCCGATGTACGGCGATGACGTGGCCACTCTGCAAGCGCGACTGCAGGATCTGGGGTTCTACACCGGAATGGTGGACGGCTACTTCGGGATTCAGACCCACAATGCGTTGATGTCCTATCAGCGCGAGTACGGCCTGTACGCGGACGGTATCTGCGGGCCGGAAACGTTGCGCTCGTTGAACTTTTTGGCCTCCCGGGTCAGCGGTGGTTCGCCGCACGCGATCCGGGAGGAAGAGTTGGTCCGGCGCTCCGGACCGCGGTTGTCGGGCAAACGGATCGTGATCGACCCGGGCCGCGGCGGCCGCGACCACGGACTGATCACCCAGACCCCGACGGGCCCGATCAGTGAAGCAGATATCTTGTGGGACTTGGCAAGTCGCCTGGAAGGCCGGATGACGGCGATCGGCATGGAGACGTTCCTGTCCCGGCCCAACGGCCGCAGCCCGTCGGACGCCGAGCGCGCCGCCACCGCGAATGCGGTGGGCGCCGACCTGATGATCAGCCTGCGCTGCGCCACCCACGCCAGCCCGGCGGCCAACGGCGTGGCGTCATTCCATTTCGGCAACTCCCACGGATCGGTGTCGACCATCGGCCGCAATCTTGCCGACTTCATTCAACGAGAAATCGTGGCCCGCACCGGATTACAGGATTGCCGGGCGCACGGCCGGACTTGGGACCTGTTGCGTCTGACCCGGATGCCCACCGTCGAGGTCGACGTCGGCTACATCACCAGCCCGCGTGACCGCGGGATGCTGGCCTCCCCCGCGACGCGCGACGCCATCGCCGAGGGCATGCTGGCCGCGGTCAAGCGGCTCTACCTGCTCGGCAAGAACGACCGGCCCACCGGCACGTTCACGTTCGCCGAACTGCTGGCCCACGAGCTGTCGGTCGAGCGGAGCGGCCAGCTCGGCGGTTCCTGACCGGCGGTTCAGCGAGGCTCGACGCAGGCGAGGCGAAGCTGGGAGCGCCGCACGGACCCGGCCGCCGAGGCCGTCGGCGCGCCCGCTCCCACCGGCTGCTGCAGCGGCGCGCTCTCCAGCAGCCGCTCCAGCGCCGCCTCCACCTCCGCCTTCCAGCCCAGCCCCTTGTCGAGCTCTAAGCGCAGCCGTGGAAAATACCGGTGCGGTGCCACCACGGTGAACCCGACGTCGGTCAGGAAGTCCGCGGCGATGATGCAGTGCTCGACCGAGCAGTCGCCGAGGGCCTCCAGCACCGGCGCGACATCGGGCGCGACGTTGCCGGGGTCCAGCAGCTCTGCCACCTCCGGGGTCCGGCCGAAGGCCTCCAACGCCCGCACGCCGCGGCGCACCAGTTCGTCGACCGCGCGGGCGATCAGTTCCTCCGGCAGGCCGTCGGCCATCGGAGCCGGCTCGACGCCGATCGACGTCATCAGCACCGCGTCGGCCGAGACCGGTCCGGTCGGGAACCGATGGGCACGCGGCACCGCGCGCGGTGGCGCGTAGAGCACGTAACCCAGGCACGGCGGGTCGCCGGCGCCGCGGGCCGGGGCCGACGGGGTGGCCACCTGGCCGCAGCAGCCCCACTCCAGCATCACCATCGACAACCAGGCTTCCTTTTCGAACTCCGGATCGGCGAGGTGGTCGTCGCGGCCGAGGGTCGCCGGATCCACCTCCCAGAACACGCACCGGCGTGCGTGCTTGGGAAGCTGCTCGAAACCCTCGAGTCTCAGCGGTGTGATTCGGACGGACACGGAACTCCCGGTTTCAACCCGTGCTGCCACCGACGACAGCCCCTTAAGGATAGGAGGGTTGAGCCACCGGATGCCACCATCGGGGCCGGCCGGCGTCCCCGCCGCTCGAAAATATGAAAGTCGTTGTTGATCAACATGTTTCACCCCTGCTACCCGCGCCGGGACACAATACCGTCACAGTGACGTAACTACCGCGTGCCATTGGACGTGGCTCGACGCCGGTCTCAGGCGGTTGCGGAGTCCATCAGCGCGACGATGCGCTGCAGGTCGTCGACGGACCCGAATTCCACCACGATCTTGCCCTTGCGTTTGCCCAGGCTGACCGTCACCCGGGTGTCGAAAGCCGTCGACAGCCGCTCCGCGATGTCCTGGAGGCCGGGCATCTGGATCGGCTTGCGCCGCGGCGCGGGCGGTGTCGAGGTGTCCCCCCGGTTGGCCAGCGTGACCGCCTCCTCGGTCGCGCGCACCGACAGCCCCTCGGCGACGATCCGCGCCGCGAGCTCCTCCTGCACCTCGGGGCCGCCCTCCAGCGACAGCAGGGCGCGGGCGTGACCGGCCGAGAGCACGCCGGCGGCCACCCTGCGCTGCACCGCGATCGGCAGCCGCAGCAACCGGATCATGTTGGTCACCAACGGCCGCGATCGGCCCAGCCGGGTGGCCAACTCGTCGTGGGTGACACCGAACTCGTCCAGCAGCTGTTGATAGGCCGCCGCCTCCTCCAACGGGTTGAGCTGCACCCGGTGGATGTTCTCCAGCAGCGCGTCGCGCAGCAGGTTGTCGTCCTCGGTCTCCCGCACGATCGCCGGGATCGTCTCCAGGCCGGCCTGCTGGGAAGCGCGCCAGCGCCGCTCCCCCATCACCAGTTGGTAGCGCGGTGCGCCCGGCGCGGCGCCGGGTAGCGCCCGCACCACGATCGGCTGCATCAGCCCGAATTCCCGGATGGAGTGCACCAACTCGGCCAGCGCTTCCTCGTCGAACACCTGGCGAGGCTGGCGCGGGTTCGGCTCGATGGCGGCGGGGCTGATCTCGCGGTACACCGCCCCCACTTCGGCGGTGTTCGCCGGTGCGCCGCCGCCGAGCACCACGTCGGCCGCCGCGTCGCCCATCCGCGGACCGATGCCGGCGCCGCGCTCTGTTGCGGTGCCGGCCCCGTCACCGGGTCCGGTCGGGATCAGCGACGCCAAGCCGCGGCCCAAGCCGCCCTTCTTACGCGACGGTCCGGTCATCTGTGCCGCTCCTTCTCGCTAACAACGGTCGTCACCGCCGCCCCTCCTGACTACCGGCCGCGTCGCGCTGGACGAGCTCGCGGCTGGCGTCCAGGTAGCTCATCGCTCCACGGGAACCCGGGTCGTAGTCGATGATCGTCATGCTGTAGCCGGGCGCCTCCGACACCTTGACGCTGCGCGGGATCACCGTCCGCAGCACCCGGTCGCCGAAGTACCGCCGGACCTCGTCGGCGACCTGGTCGGCGAGCTTGGTGCGGCCGTCATACATCGTCAACAGCACGGTCGTCACCTCCAGGCGCGGGTTGAGGTGAGCTTTCACCATCTCGATGTTGCGCATCAGCTGGGACACGCCCTCCAGGGCGTAGTACTCGCACTGAATCGGGATCATCACCTCCGGCGCCGCGACCAACGCGTTCACCGTGAGCAGCCCCAGCGACGGCGGGCAGTCGATGAAGACGTAGTCGAAGTCGGAGCCGTCCAGCTCGGCCAGCGCGTTCCGCAACCGGTTCTCCCGCGCCACCATCGACACCAACTCGATCTCGGCGCCGGCCAGGTCGATGGTCGCCGGGATACAGAACAGCCGCTCGTTGTGCGGACTCTGCCGCAGCGCGTCCCGCACCGGGGTCTCCCCGATCAGCACTTCGTACGACGACGGGGTGCCGGACTGGCGATCGGCGATGCCCAGCGCGGTGCTGGCGTTGCCCTGCGGGTCGAGGTCGATCACGAGCGTCTTGATCCCCTGCACCGCCAGCGCGGCGGCGAGATTGACGGCGGTGGTGGTCTTGCCCACCCCGCCCTTCTGATTGGCCACCGTGAACACCCGGCGCCGGCTGGGGCGCGGCAGCCGGTTGTGGGTGTGCAGCACCTGCATGGCGCGTTCGGCTGCGGCGCCGATCGGGGTGTCGAAGTCGGGCGATGTTTCACGTGAAACCGGGGCGGTCCGTGTTTCACGTGAAACCGCGCCCGGCGGGCGTTCGGCGTGCTTCGACGCCGCCGGTGGTGTGGCGGCTGGGCCGGCTGGTCCGCTCATATTGGTCTCCTGGTGGGCCGTCGCGTCGGGCTGCTGCGACGGCGCGCGCGCGCCGCCTCGGGCTCCCCCCGCAGTGCCATCACCACGGTCGCGGGCGGAGTTAAATAGTTCACGCCACATCTCACCACCCTTACGTCGTTCGCGCCTAGTCCGATCATCACACGGCGGTGCTCGTCCACCTCGGCCTGTGCCCGCTCGCCCTTCATCGCCAGCATTCGCCCGCGCTTGCGCAGCAGCGGCAGGCTCCACCGGCTGATCTTGTCGAGGCTGGCGACCGCACGGGAGACGACGGCGTCGCACTCGCCGACCTCATCGCGGACCGCCCGGTCTTCGGCACGCCCTCGCACCACCCTCACATCACCGAGACCTAGATCGTCGATCACCTCACGGAGGAACTCGCTGCGCCGCAGCAGTGGCTCCACGAGCACCATGCGCAGATCCGGCCGGGCGATGGCCAACGGTATTCCCGGCAGTCCGGCGCCACTGCCGATATCGGCAACCCGTTCGGCCGGGTCGAGCAATTCGGCGATCGCCGCGGAGTTGAGCAGGTGCCGCTCCCAGATCCGGTCGACCTCGCGCGGCCCGATCAGGCCCCGCTCCACGCCGGGTCCGGCCAACAGGTCGGCGTAGCGGCGGGCGGTCGGGAGGCGGTCGCCGAAAACGTCGCGCGCCGCCGGCGGTGGCTCGGGTGGCGACTCTCCCCCGTCATGTTTCACGTGAAACATTCCTCCGGATTCCCGAGCGCCGTACGCGAAGAATTACGTCGCTGTAATTCCCTGCGCTGCGGGCCGTCCGTGCCGAGGCCGTCAGTCCCGCCGAACCACTACGCGGCGAGCCGGCTCCACGCCTTGGCTCTCACTGTGCACTCCCGCGACGGCCGCCACCGCATCGTGGACGATCTTACGTTCGAACGGGCTCATCGGGGCCAGTTCCTCGTCGGCTCCGCTCTCCAGCACGCGGCGGGCCACCTCGTCGCCCAGCGCGGTCAGGTCGTCGCGGCGGCGGCGGCGCCAGCCGGCGATGTCGAGCATCAGCCGGCTGCGCTCACCGGTCTTCTGGTGGACCGCCAACCGGGTCAGCTCCTGCAGCGCGTCGAGCACCTCGCCCTTGCGGCCCACCAGCTTGGTGAGGTCGTTGCCGCCGTCGATGCTGACCACCGCGCGCCGGCCCTCCACGTCGAGGTCGATGTCGCCGTCGAAGTCCAACAGGTCCAGCAACTCCTCGAGGTAGTCGCCGGCGATCTCTCCCTCGGCGACCAGTCGCTCTTCCAGGTCCGCCGCGGACGACCCGCCGGCGGCCGTGCCGTCCTGGGTCTCCCCCGCGGACTCGGCGGCCTGCCGCTCGGCGGTCTCCGGGTCGTTCATATCGGTTGTGTCCGTCATCTCGTCTCCCTCCGTATCCGGCGGCTCACGCGCCGGTTGGCTTGTGGCGGTCGGTCACCGCTTGCGCTTCTTCGGCTTCGCACCGGCACCCGGACGGCCGCCCCGCGGCGCGGGCCGGCCGGAGTTGCGCTTGGCCGTGTCGGCCTTCGTCGGCTCGCCGTCGCCGGAGTCGGCAGCCGTGGCCGGCTCGCCCCCGTCCTCGGCCGCGGTGTCCGTCGCGTCGGTCCCCGTGGTCGCCGGCCGCGGATTTCGCTTGGGCTTGGCTCCCGGCGCCGGGGCATTGGCCGCCCGCCGCCGCAGCGCCTCCTCCTTCTTGGCCTCGTCCTCCTTGGCGATCAGCCCGAAGACGTAGTGCTGCTGCCCGAACGTCCAGATGTTGTTGGAGAACCAGTACAAGATGATGGCCAGCGGCAGGAACGGCCCGCCGACGACCACACCCAGCGGAAACACGTACAGCGCCAGCTTGTTCATCACCGCGGTCTGCGGGTTGGCCGCGGCTTCCGGGCTCTGCCGCGCCACCGACGCCCGGCTGTTGAAGTAGGTCGCGATGCCCGCCGCGATCATGATCGGCACACCGACGGCGATCACCGACCACCGGTTGAACTCGGCGAAGGCGTCCAGCCCGGTGCGCTGGATCATGGTCGCGCCCAGCGGAGCACCGAACAGGTTGGCGTCCAGGAAGTTACCCACATCGGTGGCGCTGAAGAAGTAGTTGCCCAGTTGCCGGTTCAGGTCCGGCGACAGCCCCAGCTGACCGATCCCGGTGCTGGTGCGGTTGAAGGAACGCAGCACGTGGAACAAGCCCAAAAAGACCGGTATCTGCGCCAGCATCGGCAGACAGCCCAGGATCGGGTTGAAGCCGTGTTCACTCTGCAGCTTCTGCATCTCCATCGCCAACCGCTGACGGTCTTTGCCGTACTTCTTCTGCAACGCCTTGATCTGCGGCTGCAGCTCCTGCATCTGCCGGGTGGTCCGGATCTGCTTGACGAACGGCTTGTACAGCAGCGCACGCAGCGTGAACACCAGGAACATCACCGACAACGCCCAGGTGAAGAAGTTCGCCGGGCCCAGGAGAAGGCCAAAAGCCTTGTACCACAACCACATAATGCCCGACACGGGGTAGTACACGTAGTCCAGGCTGCCGGGATCAAAAGACACGGCGTTCATCCTCCGCTCGGTTGTCCGAGGCGTTCTCGGACCCACAGTCGCATCCGGCGCCGGTCCGCTCCGGTATCGGATCCCAGCCGCCCTGGTGCCACGGTCCACACTTTGCCAGTCGCACGGCGGCCAGCCAGCTCCCCCGGATCAGGCCGTACTCGCTCAGGGCATCCACCGCGTACTGACTACAGGTCGGCATGAAGCGGCAACTGGGCAGTCGCAGTGGTGAGACCAAGTGCCGGTAGAGCTGGATGACGAAGATCAGCCCCCGTACCGGCGCCGCGGCGACACGTTGCATCATCGCGCCGCGCCCCGGTGGATCAAGCGCAATCCGGCGCGCAGCTGCCTTCGAAGATCATCGGACTCGGCGCCCCGGCTGCCGGGCAGTGCCCGGATCACGACCTGTTCGGCCGGTTGCAGCTCACCCAGGACATCGCGGGCCACGTGACGCAACCGTCGGGCCACCCGGTGGCGATCCACAGCCGAGCCCACCGACTTGGCGATGATCAATCCCACCCGCGGTGGCGACGCGGTCTCGACGGTTCCGGGCGTATCCGGCCGCCGGCCATAGATCACGATGTCGGGCTGTACCGCCCTTCGGCCCCGCTTGACGGTTGCACCGAAATCGGCCGACCGCCTCAGCCGATACTGCGCCGGGAGCACTGCCGTGCTGCCCGTGCTCAAGCAGTCAGCGAACGCCGGCCCTTGCGACGCCGGCCCGAGATGATGGCCCGGCCCGCCCGCGTGCGCATCCGCAGCCGAAACCCGTGCACCCGGGCCCGACGACGGTTGTTGGGCTGGAAGGTCCGCTTGCCCTTGGCCACGGCACACTCTCCTTGTTGCGTCTTGCGCCGCGTCCGCGGGCTACACACCGGAAGTCCGTTGTGCCTACCGCACGCGACGCACTCGGTAAGCTCGGTGAACTTCTGCGTCTTGCTGGTAACCGGCGCGGTCTCCGGCCAGGAGCCGGTCGCTGCCGTATCGCCGACGTTCGGGCGACTGTTCGAGGGTACTGATGCAGGTTCGCCGGGTCAAACCCCGCCCGAACACCCCGCGCAACACGACCCAAGATTCACAGTCGTCACACCCGTCCCGGGCGTTGTCCGGTCGCCGGATATTGCCGGATTCATCTCACCCAAACGAGTAGTCGCCCGCGCCGAAACCTGTTAGCTTGCTTGCCAGCGCCGTTTCGCAACGAAGCGGTTTCGGCCACTAACCGAACACCGACGAAGCGGCCGGCACTTCAGAGATCGCTTGGACTGTCTGGGGTAGCCGTTGCCGAAGAACTGGCCTGGAAGGCCTCGACGGGGTATCCGCACCTCATCCACACCTGTGGATAAGTGTGTGGATAGCATGTCATCGCACGTGATCGGTGCATCACGACTTCGAGCCAGGGGGATGAGGGATTGACCGATGACCCCGGGTCGGCGTTCCTCACGCTATGGGACGAGGTCGTCGCGGAACTCAACGGTGAAGCCGCCGCGCCCGACGTCTCCGCTCCCGTCCTGACGCCGCAGCAGAAGGCCTGGCTCAACCTGGTGCACCCATTGGCCATCGTCGAGGGGTTCGCACTGCTGGCCGTACCCAGCAGTTTCGTCCAGAACGAGATCGAACGTCACCTGCGCACGCAGATCACCGCCGCGCTGAGCCGTCGTCTCGGCCACGAGATCGAGCTCGGGGTGCGCATCGCGCCGCAACCGGCCGAGGACACCGCCGCCTCGTCCGGCGCAGACGCCGCTGTCCCGGCGCGCACCGGCGACGACGAAGACGACGACGCCACCAACGACGTCGAATACGACTGGCCGAACTACTTCACCGAACGGCCCAGCGACGATGCGACCACCGCCGACGGCGCCAGCCTCAACCGGCGCTACACCTTCGACACCTTCGTCATCGGCACCTCCAACCGGTTCGCCCACGCCGCCGCGCTGGCCATCGCCGAAGCGCCCGCCCGGGCCTACAACCCGTTGTTCATCTGGGGCGAGTCCGGTCTGGGCAAGACCCACCTGCTGCACGCGGCCGGCAACTACACCCAGCGGCTCTTTCCCGGGATGCGCGTCAAGTACGTCTCCACCGAAGAGTTCACCAACGACTTCATCAACTCGCTACGCGACGACCGCAAGGTCGCGTTCAAACGCAGCTACCGCGACATCGATGTGCTGC
>CAYNJD010000073.1:0-12194 GCA_964397355.1 uncultured Mycobacterium sp.
CCACCTTCGATCCGGCCCGGGCACTCGAGCTCATCGCCGAGCATCGGGTCACGACCATGTTCGGGGTGCCGGCGATGTTCCTGTTCATGAGCCAGCTGCCGCAGTTCGCCGAATCCGATCTGTCCAGCGTGCGTAACTTCGTCTGCGGCGGCGCGCCGGTCCCCGAGCCGCTGATCCGATGCTACGGACAGCGGGGCATCCCGTTCGCGCAGGGCTACGGGCTGACCGAGACCGCTCCGCTGGCGCTGGTGCTGCGCACCGACGAGGTCGGCGTGAAGATCGGCGCCGCCGGCAACCAGGTTCTGCCGCTGTCGGATGTGCGCCTGGTCGACGCCAACAACGCACCGGTGCCGCCCGGCGAGCGCGGGGAGATCTGTGTGCGGGGCCCGCAGGTGATGGCCGGCTATTGGCGCAACCCGCAAGCCACCGCCGCGGTGATCGATGCGCAGGGCTGGTTTCACACCGGCGACATCGGCCGGGCCGACGACGAGGGCTACGTCTGGGTGCTCGACCGGGTCAAGGACATGGTGATCTCCGGTGGCGAGAACGTCTATCCGGCCGAGGTCGAAGACGTGCTCTACGCGCACCCGGCCATCGCCGAAGTCGCCGTGCTGGGCACCCCGCACGAGAAGTGGGGCGAAGCCGTGACCGCGGTGGTGGCGCTGAAACCGGGCGCTACGTTGACGCTGGACGAGCTGCGCGAGTTCGCCCGGGACAAGCTGGCGGCGTTCAAGTTGCCGATTCGGCTGGATTTCGTCGACGCGCTGCCCCGCACCCAATCGGGAAAAGTGGTGAAATATCAGCTGCGCGAATCTCTTTCAGGCCAGCCACACGACGGATCTCACGCCTGAAGCGTTGCTCCGTCCCGCAGCGACGCGCCAGCGGAACACCACTCGCCCCGCGGGACTACCCTGCTAGAAGAACCAGACAGGGGGCGCCGAACATGACCGACAGCATCGCAGTGGTGACCGGCGCCGGTTCCGGTATCGGCCGGGCCGTCGCGCTGGGCTTCGCCGCCCGGGGCGAGAAGGTGGTCGCCGCCGACCTGGACGAATCCGCAGCCCAGGCCACCGCGGCGCAAGCACCGGACCGCATCACCGCACTGGGCGTCGACGTCGCCGACCGCAACCGGGTGGACGCGCTGCGCGACGCGGTGCTCGCCGAGGTGGGCACGCCCACGGTGCTGGTCAATGCCGCCGGCTGGGACCGCACCGCCCAATTCCTGGACGCCACGACCGAATTCGCCGAGAAGGTGGTGGCGATCAACTATCTGGGACCGGTGCACATGTGCAGCGCCTTTCTGCCCGGCATGATCGAGGCCGGCGGTGGTGGCCGGGTGGTGAACCTGGCCAGCGACGCCGGGCGGGTCGGCAGCGCCGGCGAGACCATCTACGCCGGCGCCAAGGGCGGGGTGATCGCACTGACCAAGTCGCTGGCCCGGGAGATGGCGCGCCATGCGATCACCGTCAACTGTGTGTGTCCCGGCCCCACCGACACCCCGCTGTTCGACGCCCAGCCGGAGAAGCTGAAAGAGGCGCTGGTCAAAGCGATCCCGTTCCGGCGGCTGGCCCGGCCCGAGGAGGTCGCCGCGCCGGTGCTGTTCTTCGCCTCGGATGCCGCGTCGTTCATCACCGGCCAGGTGATCAGTGTCAGCGGCGGCCTGACGATGGCAGGATGAGCTGATGGCCACCGGCACCGCTCCAGCCTTCGACCCGCTCGACCCGCTGAGCCTGGACACCCTGCTCTCCGACGACGAGATCGCGCTGCGCGACACCGTCGCGAAGTTCTGCGCCGAACACGTACTGCCGCACATCGCCGAGTGGTTCGAGATCGGCGACCTGCCCGCCCGCGAACTGGCGCGGGAGTTCGGCAGACTCGGCCTGCTCGGCATGCACCTGCACGGCTACGGCTGCGGCGGAGCCTCGGCGGTGCACTACGGCCTGGCCTGCGTGGAGTTGGAGGCCGCCGACTCCGGGCTGCGCTCACTGGTCAGCGTGCAGGGCTCGCTGGCGATGTTCTCGATCTACAACAACGGCTCCGAAGAGCAGAAGCAGCAGTGGCTGCCGGCGATGGCCACCGGCGAGGTGATCGGCTGCTTCGGGCTGACCGAGCCCGACGTCGGCTCCGACCCGGCCGCCATGACCACCCGCGCCAAACGCGACGGCTCCGACTGGATACTCAACGGCCGCAAGATGTGGATCACCAACGGGTCCATCGCCGACGTCGCGGTGGTGTGGGCGGCCACCGACGACGGCATCCGCGGCTTCGTCGTGCCCACCGACACCCCCGGATTCTCCGCCAACACCGTGCACCACAAGCTCTCGCTGCGCGCCTCGATCACCAGCGAACTGGTGCTCGACGACGTGCGGCTGCCGGCCGAGGCGCTGCTGCCGCACGCACGCGGCGTCAAGGGCGCGCTGGCCAGCCTGTCCGAAGCCCGCTACGGGATCATCTGGGGGGCAATGGGTGCCGCGCGTTCGGCATGGCAGTCGGCCCGCGACTATGCCACCGAGCGCACCCAGTTCGGCAAGCCGATCGCCGGATTCCAGCTCACCCAGGCCAAGCTCGTCGACATGGCCGTCGAGCTGCACAAGGGGCAGCTGCTCTCGCTGCACCTGGGCCGGCTCAAGGACAGTGCCGGGCTGCGTCCCGAGCAGGTCAGCTTCGGCAAACTCAACAACACCCGCAGCGCACTGGAGATTTGCCGCACCGCGCGAACCATCTTGGGCGGCAACGGGATATCGCTGGAGTACCCCGTCATCCGGCACATGGTCAACCTGGAATCGGTGCTGACCTACGAGGGCACCCCGGAGATGCACCAGCTGGTGCTGGGCCAGGCCTTCACCGGGTTGGGCGCCTTCCGCTGATGCTGAGCTACGGCTCGGAGCACCACCAATTCCGGGAATTGGTCAAAGATTTCGTGCGAACCACCGTGCTGCCCGGTCACGAGGACGCCGAACGCGCCGGCAGCTGGGATCGCTCACTGTTCACCGAGGCCGGCCGGCTGGGCCTACTCGGCTTTCCTGTCCCCGAGGAGTTCGGCGGGCCCGGCGTGAACGACTTCCGCTACCACGCGATCCTCGTCGAGGAACTGCAGCGGGCCGGTGCCGCCGCCGAGGCGATCGCGTTCTCGCTGCAGAACGACGTGGTGCTGCCGTATCTGACCGACCTGACCACGCCCGAGCAGCAGCGCCGCTGGCTGCCCGGCGTGGTGAGCGGCCAGACGGTGCTCGGCATCGCGATGACCGAACCGGGCACCGGCAGCGACCTGGCCGGTATCGCCACCACCGCGCGCCGGGACGGCGACCACTACGTGGTCAACGGCGCCAAGACGTTCATCTCCAACGGACAGACCGGCGACCTGTTCGTGGTCGCGGTCCGCACCGGGGAAGACCGGCACCAGGGCCTGTCGCTGCTGGTCGTCGAACCCGACACCCCGGGCTTTGAGCGGGGCCGCAACCTGGCCAAGATCGGGCTGCACGCCCAGGACACCTCCGAGCTGGCGTTCACCGACATGCGGGTGCCGGTCGAGAACCTGCTCGGCGAGGAAGGTCAGGGCTTTTCCCAGTTGATGGGCAACCTGCCCCAGGAGCGGTTGTCACTGGGGGTGGGTGCGGTCGCCGCCGCCGAGGGGGTGCTGGCCGAAACCCTGGACTATGTCCGGCAACGCCGCGCGTTCGGCGCCCCGATCGCCGACTTTCAGAACACCCGGTTCGTGCTCGCCGAGGTGGCCACCGAATTGGACGTCGCCCGAACCTATCTCGACGACTGCATCGCGGCGCACCTGGCCGGCGAGCTGACCGCGGCGCGGGCCGCCAAGCTCAAATGGTGGAGCACCGACCTGCAGTTCCGTACCGCGCACCGCTGCCTGCAGTTGTACGGCGGCTACGGCTACATGCGCGAGTACCCGGTGTCCCGGGCGTTCGTCGACGCGCGCATCCAGAGCATCTACGGCGGCACCAACGAGATCATGAAGACGATCATCGCCAAGGATCTCCAGCTCTGACGACGCCGGCGGGCCGATGACGCGTGTCCGTCGACTGTTCGCCGTATGCCCAGCCCCGGCGAGCGGGGAAGAAATACCACATGGCAAAGTTGGAGAAATGACGAGTCACGAGGTTCTGCAGCAGCGGGCGGCGGCGTTCCTGGCGATGCACCAGCCGGGAAATCCGGTGATCCTGCCGACCGTGTGGGATGTGTGGTCAGCCAAGCTGGCTGTCGGCGCCGGGTTCACCGCCTTGACCGTGGGCAGCAAGCCGGTGGCCGAGTCGATGGGAAAGAGCGACGGCGAGGGGATGTCGTTCACCGAGGTGCTGGCCCGGGTGCGTCAGATCACCGAGGCCGTCGACGTGCCGGTGTCGCTCGACATCGAGTCCGGCTACGCCGAATCGCCCGCACGGCTGGTCGAGGGCCTGCTCGACGCCGGCGTGGTCGGCTGCAACATCGAGGACTCGGTGCACAGCGAGGACAAGCGGCTGCGGTCGGCATCCGAGCACGCCGAGTATGTGGCCGCGCTGCGCGAGGCCGCCGACACCGCCGGCAGCCACCTCGTGATCAACGCCCGCACCGACCTGTTCCTGCGCAAGGACGGCGACGACGCGGACCGCATCGACCGCGCCATCGCCCGGCTGACCGAATGCGCGCAAGCCGGAGCGGACGTGCTCTACCCCGTCGGCCGCCACGACGCGGAGACGCTGCGCGCGCTGGCCGCCGGGCTGCCGAAGCCGGTCAACGCGCTCGCCGCACCCGACTCCGACGACCCGGCCTCCTTCGGCCCGCTCGGTATCGGTCGGGTCAGCTTCGGGCCGCTGTTGCAGGCCGCGCTGGGCAAGCACGCCGGTGAGATCCTGAGCCGCTGGAGCTGAAACCCCTCGACGAACAAACTTGACACCTGTTAAGTTCTTCGCGTGGACAACATACGCGGTAAGACGATCGCCATCACCGGTGCCGCCCGCGGGATCGGACTGGCGACCGCCGCCGCCCTGCTCGCCCGGGGAGCCCGGGTCGTCATCGGCGACCGCGACACCCATGCGCTCGACAACGCGGTGAAGGAACTGGGCCCGGGCAGCCCGGTCACCGGCCACCCGCTCGACGTGACCGACCGCGAGTCGTTCTCGGCGTTTTTGGACAAGGCCCGCGCCGACGGCGACGGCCGCATCGACGTGCTGATCAACAATGCCGGGGTGATGCCGGTCGGCCCGTTCCTCGAGCAGACGCCGGAGACCTTCCGGTCGGCGATCGAGGTCAACTTCTACGGCGTGCTCAACGGCTGCCAGCTGGTGCTGCCCGAAATGGTCAAACGCCGCGGCGGGAATATCGTCAACATCGCATCGATGGCCGGCATCGTGGCGGTGCCGGGCCAGGCGCTTTACGCCGGAACCAAATTCGCCATCGTGGGACTGAGCACCGCGCTGGCCGACGAGTTCGCCCCCCGGGGCGTCACCGTCTCCGCGGTGCTGCCGACCTTCACCAACACCGAGTTGATCTCCGGCACCACACCGTCGGCGGCACAGAAGCCGGTGGAACCCGAAGACATCGCCGCCGCGGTCGTCAGAGTGCTCGACAAGCCCAAGACGCTGGTGTCGGTGCCACGTTGGGGACGTTTCACCGCGGTGCTGGCAAGCCTGCTGCCGGACCGGGGCCGCCGCTTGCTCAACGACAAGATGGGCAACAACACCGTCTTCCTGCAGTTCGATCCCAAAGCCCGGCAGGCCTACGAAGACCGCGCCCAGCACGCCACCGGGATCATCGAGAACCCTTAGGCCAGCGCCTGATCCAGGTCGGCGATCAGGTCGTCGGTGCCCTCCAGTCCGACCGAGATCCGCACCACGCCGTCGCCGAGCCCGATCGCGGCACGCCCCTCGGGCCCCATCGCCCGGTGGGTGGTGGTCGACGGGTGGGTGATCAGCGTCTTCGCGTCACCCAGGTTGTTGGAGATGTCGATCAGCTTCAGCTTGTCCAGCAACTCGAAAGCCCGCTGCTTGGCCGCACTCTCGGGAGCGTCGAGTTCGAAGGTGATGACGGTTCCGCCGCCGGACATCTGTTTACGCGCCAGGTCGTACTGCGGATGCGACTCCAGAAACGGGTAGCGCACCCATCGCACCGCGGGGTGCGCTTGGAGGTACTCCGCGATCCGCAGCGCCGCGGCATTGGCGTAGTCAACCCGGACAGCCAGTGTTTCAAGTCCTTTCAACAGCAGCCAGGCGTTGAACGCACTGAGCGCGGGGCCGGTGTGACGCATCAGCGTCTGCACCGGGCCGTCGATGTACTCTTCATCGCCCAGGATCGCCCCGCCCAGGATCCGGCCCTGCCCGTCCAGGTGTTTGGTGCCCGAATACACCACCACATCCACCCCGAGCGGAAAGCCCTGCTGCAGCAGCGGGGTGGCGAACACGTTGTCCAGCACCACTTTCGCGCCGGCGGCATGGGCCAGCTCGGTGACGGCGGCGATGTCGACCAGCGACTGCATCGGGTTGGACGGCGTCTCGAAGAACACCGCGGTGGTAGGTACCGACAGCGCCTGCTCCCACTGCGCCATGTCATCCCCGTCGACGAAGACGGTCTCCACCCCCCAGCGGGGCAGGATCTCGTTGCAGATCACGAAGCAGGACCCGAACAGGCTGCGTGCGGCCACCAGCCGGTCACCCGCACCCAGCAGCGCACCGAGTGACACGAAGACCGCCGCCATGCCGCTGGCGGTGGCGAACGCCGCCGGGGCACCCTCGATCAGCCGCAGCCGCTCCTCGAACATCGAGACGGTCGGATTGCCGTAGCGCGAGTAGACGAACCGGTCGACCTCACCGGTGAACGCCCGCTCCGCGTCGGCGGCGGAGGAATAGACGTAACCGGAATTGAGGAACAGCGCCTCGGCGGTCTCGTCGAACTGCGAGCGCAGGATGCCGCCGCGCACCCCGAGGGTGGCCGCACTGACGCCGTCCGGCAACGGTTTCGGGACACGGACGGAGTGTTTCGGGCGCTGCTGGTCGCTCACGACTGCTTCCAGGGAAGTCCGAGCGCACGCCATCCGGTGCCGCCGCGGTGGGCGTGCTCGTCGAGGTGGCCTTCGAAACCGTCCAGCACGTTGTAGGACGGGGCGATACCGGCCGCGGTCGCGGTCTCGGCGGCCGGAATGGAACGGTTGCCCGAGCGGCACAAGAAGACCGCCGGCCCGGCCGGTACCCGCGCGGCCAGCTCACGCGTGAAGTTCAGGTTGGGGCTGCCGTCGGAGTGCACCCACTCGATGCAGATCACCTCGCGGCCCAGCCCGGACAGATCGGGCAGACCGACAAAGCGCCATTCGGCGTCGGTGCGCACGTCGATGAGCGTCGTCGCCGGGTCGTCGCGCAGCATCGCCCACGCCTGCTCGGGTGTGATGTCTCCTGCGTAGCTCACTTGCGGAAGTCTCGCACCCGCGACGGGCCGGCGCCACGGCGGGGGTCAGGGCCAGAGCTTGCCCAGCACGGCCGCGACCTGCTCGGCCCGGTCGCGCGCGAGGCCCACGTCCGGCCCGGTGGCCAGCGCCAAACCCAGTCGCCGGCGCGGGTGGCCCTCGTGGTGGCCGAACACCACCACATCACTTTCGGTCACGCTGAGCGCATCGGCGACCACGGCCACACTGTCCGGTGTGGGCTCGGTGGCCGCGCCCGCCGGCCGGCGCGAGTAGATCAGTCGCGCGGCGCCGGGCGAGACCATGATGGCGTCGATGGCCAGCCCGAGGATCGCGCGGGCCTGCAGCTCGAAACCTGACAGCCGCTGGGTGCGCAACGTCAGCAGCAAGGCGTCGTAGGGACGCACGTCGACACCGGTGAAGTACACCTCGTCACCGTGAACCAGCAGCTGAACCCCGAACAGCCCGCGCCCGCCGAGCGCCCGCGCGATGCGCGCGGCCACCGACTTGGCCGCATCCAGCGCCACGGCACTCATCGGGTAGGGCTGCCAAAGCTCCACCGTCAGTTGCCCGTTGGGCTCCTCGGTGCTGCAGTGTCCGATCGGCGCGCAGAAATCCAGCGACGGCCCATCCGGGCCATCGCGGTGCACGGCCAGCAGCGTCACCTCGCTGTCGAACTCGACCACCCGCTCGGCCAGCACCCGCGGCGGTGCGCCCGGCCCGGCCGCGGCGACCGCGCGCTGCCAGGCGGGTTCGATGTCGCTGTCGCGCACCATCACCGAACGTCCCTCGCCGAGCGCCCCCGCCACCGGTTTGACCACCATCGGGAATCCGGCGTGCTCGGCCACCGCCCGCAGTTCCTCGACCGATCCGGCGAACCAGAACGGCGCGGTCGGCAGCCCGAGTTCGTCGGCGGCCAACCGCCGTAACCCCTCCGGGTCCGCCGCCAGCCGGGCGCCGCGGATACCGGGCACCAGTTCGGTGAACCCGGTGTCGACGGCGGCACTCAGCGCGTCGGTGGCCACCACGTCGGAGGCCACCACCACGTATTTCGGCTGCAACCACCGGATGGCCGCGGCCAGTTCGTCGTTGTCGCCGATGTCGACCACCACCGCGCGGTCGGCGATCCCGTGCAGCGTGGCGTCGGCGTACCGGTCGACGGCGATCACCTCGGCGCCCAGCCGCTGCAGCGCCGTTACCAGCTCGCGGCTGAGCTCACCGGACCCGAGCAGCGCCACCCTGGTACGACTGGGACCATCGGTGGCCAACCGCTCGGTCTCCGAATCACCGGCCTCGCCGTTCACCGCCCTACCCTCCCGTGCCAAGGCAATGTTGCATGCTGCTCAAGGATAAAGGTGAAAGCGGACGAAAGGTGCAGACGACGGTGAACGCCCTGCTGCTGGGCCCGCTGGTGGCCGCGGTGCTGGTGGCGGCCATCGCCCGGCACCACAAGCTGTCCGCACCGCTGGTCCTGGTGATCGCCGGGCTGCTGGTCGGGCTGATTCCGGGTGTTCCCGACTTCGCGCTGCGCCCCGACCTGGTGCTGTTCGTGATCCTGCCGCCGCTGCTGTGGTCGGCCGGGCTGGAGAGCTCGTTCATCAACATGCGCCGCAACAAGCGCTCGATCATGCTGCTGGCGGTCGGGCTGCCGCTGGCCACCACCGTGGCGGTCGGCGTGGTGGCCTTCTACACCGTGCCGGAGTTCACCCTGGCAGCGGCGCTGACGCTGGGCGCGGTCGTGGCCCCGCCGGATGCGGTGTCGGCGACCGCGATCGGCCGCCGGGTCGGGTTGCCGCGGCGGATCATGACGCTGCTGGGCGGTGAGAGCCTGCTCAACGACGCCACCGCGCTGACCGTCTACAAGGTGGCGCTGGCCGCGGCGATCGGCGTGGCGACCGGCTGGGGCATGGGTCTGGCGATCTTCGCGCTGGCCGCCGTCGGCGGGGTGGCGGTCGGGGTGGTGTTCGGGGCACTCATCGTGATCATCCGATCCCGGCTGACCGATCCGCTGGTGGAGAGCGCGGTCGGGCTGGTGGCCCCGTTCGTCATCTACCTGGTGGCCGAGGAGATCCACGGCTCCGGGGTGCTCGCGGTGGTGGTCTCCGCGCTGATCCTCGGGCAGCGCTTCACCCGAGCCCACTACGCCACCCGGCTGCAGGATCAAGCGGTCTGGCGGGCGGTGCAGCTGGTGCTGGAGTCCTTGGCGTTTCTGCTGATCGGGCTGCAGCTGCCGATGGTGGTGGCCAACATGCACGGCGTGCGCTTCTCGAGCCTGACGCTGGCTTCGCTGGCGGTGTTCGCGACGGCACTGGTGGTCCGCGGGGTGTGGGTGGTGACGTTCTCCTACCTGCCCCGCATGCTGTCGCCGGCGATCCGGCAACGCGAACCGGCCCCCACCTGCGGGCAGGTGTTCATCCTGGCGTGGGCGGGGATGCGCGGTGTGGTGTCGCTGGCGGCCGCGTTCGGTGTGCCGCTGACGACGCTGGCCGGGGAGCCGTTCCCGGGCCGTCCGCAGCTGGTGTTCCTGACATTCGTGGTGGTCGTCGGCACCCTGCTGTTGCACGGGCTGACGCTGCCGTGGCTGATCCGGCGGCTGGGCGTCCGCACCGACCAGGACCGCACCGATGCGATGGCCGCGGCCGCCGCGCAGGATAAGGCGGCCCGGGCAGCCGC
Source organism: uncultured Mycobacterium sp. (assembly GCA_964397355.1). GTDB lineage: Bacteria > Actinomycetota > Actinomycetes > Mycobacteriales > Mycobacteriaceae > Mycobacterium. The sequence continues at coordinate 10,061 of CAYNJD010000073.1, forward strand.
CGACCGGCTCGACGAGGTGCTGGCCTCCAGTGAGCCGTCGCCGGCCAGCGAGCGCGCCGCCGAAGCCCTGCGCATCTGGAACACCCGGCGACGCAACGCGGCCCGGGAGCGGCTGCGGCAACTGGGCCCCGACGCCGAAGCAGACAGCGACGAAACCGCCGCGGCGGCCTTCCGCCGGCTCCGGCTGGAGATGCTGGCCGCCGAACGGGCCGAACTGGTCGCCGAACGCGACCTGGGACACATCGACGACCAGGTGCTGCGCGGTTTGCTGCACGGGCTGGATCTCGAAGAGGCGGCGCTGAACCTGGATTAGGCCCGCGCGCCTACAGTTGAGGCCATGAGTGTGCTGACATCGCCGAAAACGTACACCGGGCTGGCCGCCCTCCAGGCCGCCGACGCGGTGGCCTGCGCCATCCCGGTGCCCTTCATCGCCGAGGCACTCGACACCGTGGAATGTCCGCAGCAGGTCCGGCCGGTGCTGCCGATCGTGAAGGTCGCCTCGGCGATCGGCCTGCTGTCGGTGTACCGGTTCCCGGCGCTGGCCCGGGTGACCACCGCGGCGTTGACGCTGTACTTCGCGCTCGCGGTGGGCGCGCACATCCGGGTCCGCGATGCGGTCGTCAACACCATCCCCGCCGCGTCGTTTCTGGCGCTGTTCGCGGCGATGACCATCAAGGGCCCGCGCGCCGGTTAGGGCTGGCCGGGCAGTAGCCGCACCATCAGCCCCTGCGCTTCGGCCAGCACCGTGCCGTCGGTGTCGGTGAGCTCGGCGTTGATGAACGCCTTACGGCCCTCGGTCTTCTCGATGCGGCCGTGTACCAGCAGCGGCGCGTCGATCGGGGTGACCTTGCGGTAGTCGACGTGCAGGAACGCGGTCCGGCTGATCGGGCGGTTCGCGGCGTGCACCACCATCCCGAACATCCAGTCGAACAGCAGCGGCAGCACCCCGCCGTGCACCGCGGAGTTTCCGCCCACGTGGAACCGGCTGAAATGCCCCTTCATCGAGACGCCGTCGGGCTCGAAGCGGGTGATCCGCCACGGCGGCAGCAGCAGGCTGCCCATGCCCGGCAGTGACGGCGCCCGCCCGGCCGGGGCGACCGCCTGCGACGCCGGGAACTTCTCCAGCAGCCCCACCAGTTCTTCGGCGCGGTCGGCGGCGTCGTCCCAGGTGGTGTCGTCGGGGGCGGTGGACACCGCCAGGTCCTGCAGCCGCCGCATGGTGGTGACGAACCGCGCGAAGCCCGGGCTCGGTTCGATGACCGCGAAGTCCGGGAACCCGCCGTGGCTGGCGTAGTCGGGATCGAGTTCTTCGGGCTTGCCGTCGCTCACGCGCGGTCCCGCACGACGTCGCGGCGCACAATGGTCTGTTCCCGGCCCGGCCCCACGCCGATGCACGAAACCTGTGCCCCGGCAATGTCTTCCAGCCGCGACACGTAGTCGCGCGCGTTGCCGGGCAGCTCCTCGAAGGTGCGGGCGCCGGAGATGTCCTCCCACCAGCCCGGCAGTTCTTCGTAAACCGGTTCGGCGCGGGCGAACTCATCCTGGGTCATCGGCAGCTCATCGGTGCGCTTGCCGTCGATCTTGTAGCCGACACACACCGGCACCGTCTCCAGCGACGACAGCACGTCGAGCTTGGTCAGGAAGTAGTCGGTGATGCCGTTGACCCGGGTGGCATACCGGGCGATCACCGCGTCGAACCAGCCGCAGCGGCGCCGGCGGCCGGTGGTCACCCCGAACTCGCCGCCGGCCTTGGACAGGTATTCGCCGTGGGCGTCGAACAGTTCGGTGGGGAACGGTCCGGAACCGACCCGGGTGGTGTAGGCCTTCAGGATGCCCAGCACCGTGGTGATGCGGGTGGGTCCCACACCGGATCCCACCGCCGCGCCACCCGCGGTCGGATTACTCGACGTCACGTACGGGTAGGTGCCGTGGTCGACGTCGAGCAGGGTGCCCTGCGAGCCTTCCAGCAGCACGTTGTCGCCGCGGTCCAGCGCGCCGCCGAGCACCAGGGCGGTGTCGGCGATGCGGTGCTTGAAGCCCTCGGCCTGCGCCAGCAGATCCTCGAGCACCTGCTGGGGCTCCAGCGCCTTGCGGTTGTAGATCTTGACCAGCACCTGGTTCTTGAACTCCAGGG
>CAYNJD010000074.1:0-12097 GCA_964397355.1 uncultured Mycobacterium sp.
ACGAGTACCGCAAGTACATCGAGAAGGACGCCGCGCTGGAGCGCCGCTTCCAGCCGGTGCAGGTCGGCGAACCCACCGTCGAGCACACCATCGAGATCCTCAAGGGCCTGCGGGACCGCTACGAAGCCCACCACCGGGTCTCGATCAGCGACTCGGCCATCGTGGCGGCCGCCACCCTGGCCGACCGCTACATCAACGACCGGTTCCTGCCCGACAAGGCGATCGACCTGATCGACGAGGCCGGTGCGCGGATGCGGATCCGCCGGATGACCGCGCCGCCGGACCTGCGCGAGTTCGACGAGAAGATCGCCGATGCGCGCCGCGAGAAGGAGTCCGCGATCGACGCGCAGGACTTCGAGAAGGCGGCCAGCCTTCGGGACCGGGAGAAGCAGCTCGTCGCACAGCGCGCCGAGCGCGAAAAGCAGTGGCGCTCCGGTGATCTGGACGTGGTCGCGGAAGTCGACGACGAGCAGATCGCCGAGGTGCTGGGCAACTGGACCGGTATCCCGGTGTTCAAGCTGACCGAGGCCGAGACCACCCGGCTGCTGCGCATGGAAGACGAGCTGCACAAGCGGATCATCGGGCAGAAGGACGCGGTCGCCGCGGTCTCCAAGGCGATCCGGCGCACCCGCGCCGGGCTGAAGGACCCCAAGCGGCCGTCGGGCTCGTTCATCTTCGCCGGCCCGTCCGGTGTCGGTAAGACCGAGCTGTCCAAGGCGCTGGCGGAGTTCCTGTTCGGCGACGACGACGCGCTCATCCAGATCGACATGGGCGAGTTCCACGACCGCTTCACCGCCTCGCGGCTCTTCGGTGCCCCTCCCGGCTACGTCGGCTACGAGGAGGGCGGCCAGCTCACCGAGAAGGTGCGGCGCAAGCCGTTCTCGGTGGTGCTGTTCGACGAGATCGAGAAGGCGCACCAGGAGATCTACAACTCGCTGTTGCAGGTGCTCGAGGACGGCCGGCTCACCGATGGTCAGGGCCGCACGGTGGACTTCAAGAACTGTGTGCTGATCTTCACCTCCAACCTGGGAACCTCCGACATCTCCAAGGCTGTCGGGCTGGGCTTCACCCAGGGCGGCGGGGAGAACAACTACGAGCGGATGAAGCTCAAGGTCAACGACGAGCTCAAGAAGCACTTCCGCCCGGAGTTCCTCAACCGCATCGACGACATCATCGTCTTCCACCAGCTGTCCAAGGAAGAGATCATCGAGATGGTGGACCTGATGATCGGCCGGGTGGCCAACCAGTTGCGGGCCAAGGACATGGACATCGTGCTGACCGACAAGGCCAAGGCACTGCTGGCCAAGCGGGGCTTCGACCCGGTGCTGGGGGCGCGACCGCTGCGGCGCACCATCCAGCGCGAGATCGAGGACCAGCTCTCGGAGAAGATCCTGTTCGAGGAGATCCGCCCCGGCCAGCTGATCACCATCGACGTCGAGAACTGGGACGGCGAGGGCGCGCACGAGAATGCGGTGTTCACCTTCGCCGGCAGCCAGAAGCCGGCCGAGGCGGATCTCGCCCAGGCGGGTGCGCCGGCCGGCGACTAACTGTCGACGAGGTGGAATCTGGCGACGTCAGCCCGGCGGGTTGCGTCGCCAGATTCCGTTTCGGGCGCTAGCTGCCCACCGGCAGCAGCCCGAAGGCCTGCTTGGCGATCTGCAGCATCCAGCTGCCGACGCTCTTGCCGTGGTCGCGCGGCCAGTTCAGTTGGAAGCTGACCACCCACGGCTGGCCCGTCTTGTCGACGGCGTACCAGCTGAATGTCAGGTCGCCGGGCAGGCCGCCGGCCTTGGCGCCGATATAGGGCCAGTCGGTGCGGCTCAAGTCGATGCCGCGGACCGCGGACAGGATCTCCTTGACCGGTTCGGCCTTGCCCACCGCACCGGCCTGCAGCGCCACGTGCACCCGGCAGATGTCCTCGGCGCTGCCATACCATTCGGCGCCGTACGCGGAAGCCGGGATGTGCGCGCGGACCGGATCCGGCTCATACGGCCGGGAGTTGGCCTGCTGCAACAGCTTTGCCCGTTCCTGCGGCGTGCCGTGCTGCCACTGCTCGCGCAGGTCCGGCTTCCCCCAGCCCACCGAGAACAGTTCGTACATGGTGGGAAACGGCGTCATGCTGGCCGGGTCGTGGTGGCCCGCCGCGATCAGTGCCCGCTCGACGGCATGGGTTCCCACGTGGCCGATCAGCAGATCGGTCGCCATGTTGTCACTGGTCGCGATCATCTTCTCGGCTGCTTTGCGCACCGAGACGTGGGCGCCGTCGGGCAGTTCCTCCAGCCCGGACGAGCCGACGGCCTTGGCTCGGCCGGTGATGGTCAGCGGGTCGTCCCACGACACCGTGCCGGCCTTCACCTCGTTGGCGACGGCCAGCAGTACATACAGCTTGAAGATCGATGCCAGTGGCAGGGACTGGCGCACGTTGGTGCCGGCCACCGGTTTGCACGCGCCGTCCTCGATGCGCGACGCCTGGTAGGAGTAGCGGGCGCCGGTGCGGCTCAGCACCGCGTCGACGTCCTCCCAGGACCGGATGGGCGGTGTCTCGGTGGTCGGTTTGAACAGGTCCACCATGCCGTTGTCGTCGGTGCGGATCCGGATGTCCTGCTGGGCGCCGTAGGACGTGGTCAGGTGCAGGGTGGCCGCGCCGGCGCGGATGTCGACACCGTCGAGGCGGAACGGCCGGTCCCACCACAGCGACTCCATGGTGGTGACGACCTGCTCGACCTTCTCCGGTGCCGCCAGGGTGGCCACTCCGACCGGACCGATCGGCCAGTCGGAGTTCAGCATGTCCATGGTCTGCTGGGCGCGCAGACCCGGCGGGGTCTTGGTCGAGATCGTCACGCCGCCGGAGCCGGTGTCGGCGGGCGAGGCCGGGGAGGGGGCGCAGCCGGCGGCGGCCAGCGCCGTGACGGCGGCAAGTGTTACAGCGGTCGTCCACGCCGCCCGGTGACGCCGCACGCGGTTACGCCTGTGCGGCGGTTCCGGCGGTTCCGGCAACGTCCAATGCGACCTCGAACTCCAGGTTGGCGGCACCGGTCGAGATCGGCTTGCCGTAGCCGCTGTGCGCCGCCTCCGAGCGGTCACGTACCCATGCCTCGAACGCCTCGTCGGACTCCCACTGGGTGACCACGAAGTAGCGGTTGTCGCCCCTGACCGGCCGCAGCAGCTGAAAACCCAGGAAACCCGGGACATTCTCCACCGTGTCGACCCGGTCGGCGAACCGCTTCTCCACCTCCGGGCCGGCGCCCTCGGGAACCTCGATGACGTTGATCTTCACCACTGCCATGCGGCCTAGGCTACCGTGCCCCGGGTGGACATCCCGTCGAGCGAGCTGCTGACCTACCGCGGCGGGCACGGGGCGCCGCTGGTGCTGGTGCACGGGCTGATGGGCCGCGGCAGCACCTGGCCGCGGCAGTGGCCGTGGCTGAGCCGGCTCGGGGCGGTCTACACCTACGACGCGCCGTGGCATCGCGGTCGTGATGTCGTCGACCCCCATCCGATCGCCACCGAACGCTTCGTGGCCGACCTGGCCGCCGCGGTGCAGCAGCTGGCCGGCCCGGTCCGCCTGGTGGGCCATTCGATGGGGGCACTGCACTCGTGGTGCCTGGCGGCCGCCCATCCCGAGCTGGTCTCCGCGGTGGTGGTAGAGGACATGGCACCGGACTTCCGGGGCCGCACCACCGGGCCCTGGGAGCCGTGGGTGCATGCCCTGCCGGCCGAGTTCACCCGCGCCGAGCAGGTGGTCGCCGAATTCGGCGACGTCGCCGGACGGTACTTCCTGGAAGCGTTCGACCGCACCGAGACCGGCTGGCGGCTGCATGGACAGCCCGCGCGGTGGGTGCAGATCGCCGCCGAGTGGGGCACCCGCGACTACTGGGATCAGTGGCGCGCGGTGCGGGCTCCGGCCCTGCTCATCGAGGCCGGCAACTCGGTCACCCCGCCGGGGCAGATGCGCGAGATGCATTCCATCGCGACCGGCAGCAGCTATCTGCACGTCCCCGAGGCCGGTCACCTGGTGCACGACGAGGCGCCCCGGGCCTACCGTGAGGCGGTCGAATCGTTCCTGTCCTGACCGGGCAGCGCGAAGCGGTCGCCGGGCAGCTGTTCCACCAGGCCGTCGGCCAACAGTGAGGCCAGTGCGCGGTCCCGCTGTTCGGGGTTCACCGGCCACGCCACGTCGAGTTCAGCCCGTGTAACCGCAAATTCGTTGTCCCGCAGCACATCCAATAACCGGCCGCGGACCTGGCGGTCGGTGCCGGCATAACGTTGAGCGGGCCGGCGGGTCTCGTTGCCCGGTGGGTATCCGCGGTCGCGCCACGCGCAGCAACGCAACGGGCACACCGCGCAGCGCGGTGCCCGGGCGGTGCATACCGTGGCGCCCAGCTCCATCAGCGCCGCCGAGAACCGGGCGGCCCGGTCGGGCCCGGGCAGCAGCGCGGCGACGTCGGCGTGGTCGCGCCTGGCCGACGGCGGCCCGGCGTCGGCGTGCCCGTGTACCGCGCGGGCCACCACCCGGCGCACATTGGTGTCGACCACCGGAACAGCTTTGCGGTAGGCGAAGCAGGCCACCGCCCGCGCGGTGTAGCCGCCGATCCCCGGCAGCTGTTCCAAGGCCTCGACGTCGTCGGGAACCACATCGGCGAAATCGCGGGCGATCACCGTCGCGCATTCGTGGAGCCGTTTGGCCCGGCGCGGGTAGCCGAGTTTTCCCCAGGCCCGCAGCACATCGGCCGGAGTGGCGGCCGCCGTCGCCGACGGTGTCGGCCAGCGTTCCACCCAGTCCGGCCAGATCGGCAGCACCCGGGCCACCGGGGTCTGCTGCAGCATGAACTCGCTGACCAGGATCTGCCACGGGGTGACCCCGTCGGCCCGCCACGGCAGGTCGCGTTCGGCATTGTCGAACCAGCCGAGCAGGTCGCCGACGTCGATGGTCATAGCTTGGCCGTGCACAATGTCGGATATGCCCAACTCAAACCCGATATCCGCGTGGAAAGCACTCAAGGAGGGTAACGAGCGCTTCGTCGCAGGCGAGCCACTCCACCCCAGCCAGGATGTCGCGCGCCGCGCCGCGCTGGCCAACGGCCAGAAGCCGACCGCGGTGGTGTTCGGGTGCGGTGACAGCCGGGTGGCCGCCGAACTGATCTTCGACCAGGGGTTGGGCGACATGTTCGTGGTCCGTACCGCCGGCCATGTCCTCGACTCGGCGGTGCTGGGGTCGATCGAGTTCGGGGTGGCGGTGCTGGACGTGCCGCTGATCGTGGTGCTCGGCCACGACAGCTGCGGCGCGGTCAAGGCGACGCTGTCCGCGCTGGACGGCGGGGCCGTGCCGGGCGGCTACCTGCGGGACATCGTCGAACGGGTGACCCCGTCGATCCTGTTGGGCCGCCGCGACGGGCTGACCGCCGTCGACGAGTTCGAGGCCCGCCACGTCAACGAGACGGTGACTCAACTGGCGGCTCGGTCGACGGTGATCGCCGACCAGATCGCGAGCGGGACGCTGGCGATCGTCGGTGCCACCTACCATCTGGCCGACGGGCGGGTGTCGGCACGCGGCCACCTCGGCAACATCGGCGAGTAGGTCCGATTAGTCGCCGAAGGTCACAACGCGGCAACGACACGCCGCGAGTGGTCGGACAACTTGCGGTGAGCTCGTCCTACCGTGAGAACGTGCTCGATTTGGAACCGCAGGGTCCACTGCCTCCGCAGATCTACTGGCGACGCCGCGGCTTGGCGCTGGGCATCGCCGTCGCCGTGATCGCGGTGGTGGCGGCCATCGTGTTCGCCGTCCTGCACGGCAACGCGGGCGCGGAGAACGCCGAGGGGAAGCAGCAGACCACCGCGCAGCAGGCCAAGCCGCCGGGCGGCTCGCCCGAGGAGCCCAAGACGCCGGTGGTGCCGCCGGCCGAGCAGGCGCCACCGGCTTCGCCGACACCGACCGCGGCGGTGACCCCCCCGCCGGTGCTCAAGGAGGGCGACGACTGCCCGGATTCGACGCTCGCGGTCAAGGGCCTGACCGGTCCGCAGTACGTGGTGGGTGAACAGCCGCAGTTCACCATGGTGGTCACCAACATCGGTCTGGTCGCCTGCAAGCGGGATGTGGGGGCGGCGGTGCTGGCGGCCTACGTCTATTCGCTGGACAACCAGCGGCTGTGGTCGAACCTGGACTGCGCGCCGTCGAACGAGACCCTGGTGAAGACCTTCGATCCCGGCGAGCAGGTGACGACCACGGTGACCTGGACCGGAATGGGTTCGGCGCCGCAGTGCCCGTTGCCGCGGCAGCCGATCGGTCCGGGCACCTACAACCTCGTCGTCCAGCTGGGCAATCTGCGATCCGCGGCGGTGCCGTTCATGCTGACCGAGCCCGCACCGGACGCGCCGCCGCCGGTCGACCACCTTCCGGGGCCGGACGCGCCGCCGCCGGGCAACTGATCGCCCGGCATCAGCCCCGATCCAGCAGCTGCGGCGGCGCCGGCCTCCCGACGCGATGGTCGGCGATGTCGGCCAGGTGATGCAGCGCTGCGACGATATTGGGCGCCGCCACCGTGCGCAGACCGCCCACGGTGGCCGGAGCGCCCGGTGGCGTCAGTGCGATGGTGAACCCCAGCCGGGCCGCCTCGGTCAGCCGACGGTCCATCCCGCTGACCGGGCGCAAATCGCCGGCCAGGCCCACCTCGCCCACCACCACCGTGGTCGCCGGCAGCGGCAGGCCCGCGTAGGCCGACGCCAGCGCGATGGCGACGGCCAGATCCGTCGACGGATCGGTCAACCGCATCCCGCCGACGGTGGACAGGTAGATGTCGCCGGCCCCGATCGGCAGCTCCGCGTGCTTGTCGAGTACCGCGGTGATCATCGCCGCGCGGGCGTGGTCGATGCCGCTGACCGCCCGGCGCGGCGAGCCGCCGGTCGGGGTGGCCAGCAGCGCCTGCACCTCGCCGATCAACGGCCGCTTGCCGTCCAGCGCCACCGTGATCGCGGTGCCGGGAACCGGCTCGCTGCGCTGCTCCAGGAACAGTCCCGACGGGTCGGCGATGCCTTCGATACCGCTGTCCCGCAGCAGGAAACAGCCCACCTCGTCGGTGGCGCCGAAGCGGTTCTTGACCGCGCGCACCATCCGCAGCACCGAGTTGCGGTCGCCTTCGAAGTGCAGCACCACGTCCACGAGGTGCTCCAGCGACCGCGGGCCGGCGATCGCGCCGTCTTTGGTAACATGGCCGACCAGGATCAACGCCACATCGGCGTTCTTGGCGGCGGCGGTCAGCGCGGCGGTGACGGCACGCACCTGGGTGACCCCGCCGGCCACGCCGTCGGTGTCGGCGGCGGCGACCGTCTGCACCGAGTCGATGACCACCAGCGTCGGACGCACCGCCTCGATGTGGCCGAGTACGGCCTGCAGGTCGGATTCGGCGGCGAGGTAGATCTCATCGTGGCTGCACCCGGTGCGTTCGGCGCGCAGCCGGATCTGCCCGCCGGACTCTTCACCGGAGACATACAGCGCCCGCCGCCCGGCCGACGCCCACCGGTGTGCGACCTCGAGCAGCAGCGTGGATTTGCCGACACCGGGGTCTCCGGCGAGCAGCGTCACCGAGCCGGGCACCACTCCGCCGCCCAGCACCCGGTCGAGTTCGGCGACACCGGTCGGCCGCGGGCGCGCGGAGCCCGGCGCGATGGAGCTGATCGGGACGGCGGGCCGGGCCGGTGCCGCCGGCCGCAGCCCGTTCGAGGGTGCGGTCGTTTCGGCCACCGGGTCGATGCCGCCCCAACTGCCGCACTCCGGGCAGCGGCCCAGCCATTTCGCGCAGGTGTTTCCGCACTCCGAACAGCGATACAGCGAGCGAGCTTTGGCCACCCGCTGACCGTAGCCGGTGGGTCCGACAGCGACGGCCGGCGACGCGAGGGGTCAGTGGTGCGAAAGTGCGCCGGCCGAGATCGGCACGGCCAGGCGGATCGGGCCGGCCTTCTTGAAGTTGAAGGTGAAGTCGTAGGTCAAACCGTTGCTGATCGCCTCGTCCAGCGTGACGGTGGCCGCCGCGGTGCTGGCCTCTGCGACCTCGGGCAGCGCCTTGGAGGCGGGCGCGGTCGGCAGGTCCGGGCCGGCCGGGGCGCTGACGATCAGCACGCCGCCGGGGGGCACGGACTTGGCGCCCGTCACCGACACCTTGCCGACCGGGGTGCTGACGCCGGTCAACTCGTCACCGGTGTCCGCCGACTGGTTGGCGGCGACGAAAACGAGGTCGACGGTCTGGCCGGACTCCAGCGCATCCCCGGTCTGCACCGCCTGGATACGCACGTCCCGCAACGCCAGGTCGCCGACGGTGGCCGAGGCGCCGTTGACCGCGGAGGCCTGGTCTGCGGTCTGCGAGATCTGGCCGGTACCGCACCCGGCCAGTGCCGCGGCGACGGCCAGGGGGGTCACGACCCTGTGGAACCGGTTCACTTGTGGCCTCCTGCTCGGCGTCACGGTTTGTGACTATGCACTGTAGTAGCACGCTGACAGCGGCGGTAGCTCAGGGTTGCGGGCCGCTCCCAGAACGTGATCGAGCGCCCCGAACCGGCCCGCGGTGGCCTCGGTCATGCACGGTTTATCCTTGCTGTCAACCCCCGCCCCGGGCCTGCGATGCCCCTGACCTGCACCGTTGTTCGTCCGGTGTCAGGGCGACGTGTTAGCATGGGTTAGCGAAAGGGGCTCAAATCAGATGATCTTTAAGGTCGGAGACACCGTCGTCTATCCACACCACGGTGCAGCGTTAATCGAGGCGATCGAAACCCGGACCATCAAAGGTGAGCAGAAGGACTATCTGGTCCTCAAAGTGGCGCAGGGCGACCTCACCGTTCGAGTTCCCGCTGAAAATGCCGAATATGTCGGCGTGCGTGACGTCGTCGGACAGGAAGGCCTGGACAAGGTCTTCCAGGTGCTGCGTGCCCCGCACACCGAGGAGCCGACCAACTGGTCGCGCCGGTACAAGGCCAACCTGGAGAAGCTCGCCTCCGGCGACGTGCACAAGGTAGCCGAAGTCGTGCGTGACCTGTGGCGTCGCGATCAGGAGCGCGGATTGTCCGCCGGCGAGAAGCGGATGTTGGCCAAGGCCCGCCAGATTCTGGTCGGCGAGCTGGCGCTGGCCGAGAACACCGACGACGCCAAGGCGGAGACCATCCTCGACGAGGTGCTGGCCGCGGCGTCCTGATCGTTTCCGGGGAATCGTTGGCAAACACAGTAGCCGTGGTTCCGGCCGCGGGTTCGGGTGTGCGGCTGGGCGCCGGTGTCCCGAAGGCATTCTTTCTGCTCGGCGGGCAGACCCTGGTCGAGCGCGCCGTTGCGGGCTTGACCGAATCCGGCGTCGTCGATCAGGTCGTGGTCGCGGTGCCGCCGGATCGCACGGATCAGGCCAAGCTGATCCTCGGCGGGGCGGCGACGGTGGTCGCCGGTGGCGCCAGCCGTGTCGAGTCGGTGCGGCTGGCATTGGAGAGCGCCGGGACGCCCGACTTCGTGCTGGTCCATGACGCCGCACGACCACTGACCCCGCCCGCGCTGGTGGTTCGGGTGGTGGAGGCGTTGCGCGCCGGCCACCGCGCGGTGGTCCCGGCACTGCCGGTGGCCGACACCATCAAGGCGGTCGACGCCAACGGGGTGGTGCTGGGGACCCCCGAACGGGCCGGGCTGCGGGCGGTGCAGACGCCGCAGGGGTTCGCGGCCGACCTGCTGCTGCGCGCCTACCAGCAGGCCGGCGCGGAAACGCAGTTCACCGACGACGCGTCGATGGTCGAACACGTCGGCGGTCAGGTGCAGATCGTCGACGGTGACCCGCTGGCCTTCAAGATCACCACCGCACTGGACGCGACGCTCGCCGAGGCCGTGGTGAGCCGGTGACGGTGTTGCCGCGGGTCGGCCTGGGCACCGATGTGCATCCGATCGAGCCGGGACGGCCGTGCTGGCTGCTGGGCCTGCTGTTCCCCGACGCCGACGGCTGCGCCGGGCACTCCGACGGCGATGTGGCCGTACACGCGCTGTGCGACGCGCTGCTGTCGGCGGCGGGGTTGGGGGACCTGGGCGAGGTGTTCGGCGTCGACGATCCACGCTGGGCACGGGTAACCGGGGCCGTGATGCTGGGCCATGTACGCGGTCTGCTGCTCGACGGCGGCTTCACGCCCGGCAATGCCGCGGTTCAGGTGATCGGCAACCGGCCGAAGGTGGGGCCGCGCCGCACCGAGGCACAACGGGTGCTGTCCGAGCTGCTGGGGGCGCCGGTGTCGGTGTCGGCGACCACCACCGACGGGCTCGGGCTGACCGGCCGGGGCGAGGGCCTGGCCGCGATCGCCACCGCGCTGGTGGTGGCGCACTAGCTCGTTAGGTGACTTAACAGAGGCCGATCAAGCCGAGCACACCGCAGGTGATGTCGCTGCCGGTGTCCAGGCCGTGGCCGGCGGTGTCGGCGGCGATGCCGGGCAGGTCGAGGTCGGTCGGATCGAACACGGAGGTCAGATCCAGGTCCGCCGGCAGGTCCGCGGGCAGGTCGGCGGCAAGCGTGTCGGGGTCCAGGCTGAAGGGCACGTCGTCGGTCAGGCTGAAGGGCAGCGAAGCCGCGGCCGAGCCGGCGTCCAGACTGCTGTCCGCGCCGCCCGCCGCGCTGGCCTGGGCGAGGCCGGGCAGCGCCTGCAGCATCACCGGCAACGCCATCATCGGGACGTACATCCCCATCATCGGACCCATCATCGCCATCGACGAGCCGATCGAGGTACCGATCGAACTGGCCTGTGTGGCGCCGACCGGAGCGACGGCGGAGACCTGTCCCGCCTCGTCCACCGCTGGTGCACCGCCCGCCTCGGCCGGGTGAGCCGGCGGCTGAGGCTGCGCGGGGACGATCGGCGGGGCGATATCTCCCAGGTCGTCGGCGTGCGCCGTCGCCGCTGCGGCTATTGCGGCCGCCGCCAAGAACACCCCCGAGGCCACCGCCACACGTCTACTCACGGTGGCAATATATGCGACCCGGTAGCAAGCTGTCCACACAGGTGGCAGGACGTGTCCGTTCCTGGCAATTGCCTGATAGAACGGGGTTGGGCAGTCGCTCAACAGCGGTCGTGAACGGTCTCAGCCGGCCTGCCCGGTAAGCTGGCCGGTCGTGACCGATCGCCCCAGCCTGCGGCTGCACGACACGGCAACCGGCGCCGTTCGTGATTTCGTTCCGCTGCGGCCCGGCCAGGTGTCGATCTACCTGTGCGGTGCGACCGTGCAGGCCCCGCCGCACATCGGCCACGTCCGCAGCGGCGTGGCATTCGACATCCTGCGACGGTGGCTGACCGCCCGCGGCTACGACGTGGCCTTCGTTCGCAACGTCACCGACATCGACGACAAGATCCTCACCAAGGCCGCCGCGGCGGGCAGACCCTGGTGGGAGTGGGCCGCCACCCACGAACGGGCGTTCACCGCCGCCTACGAGGCGCTGGGGGTGCTGCCGCCGTCGGCCGAGCCGCGCGCCACCGGACACATCACCCAGATGGTCGAACTGATCGAGCGGCTGATCGAGGCGGGCCACGCCTACACCGGTGACGGTGACGTGTACTTCGACGTGCTCAGCTACCCCGAATACGGCCAGCTGTCCGGTCACAAGATCGACGATGTCCACCAGGGCGAGGGGGTGGCCACCGGTAAGCGCGATCCGCGTGACTTCACGTTGTGGAAAGGGGCCAAACCCGGTGAGCCGAGCTGGCCGACGCCATGGGGGCCCGGCCGTCCCGGATGGCACCTGGAGTGTTCGGCGATGGCCCGTTCCTATCTCGGCCCGGAGTTCGACATTCACTGCGGCGGAATGGATCTCATCTTCCCGCATCACGAGAACGAGATCGCCCAGAGTCGGGCTGCCGGGGATGGGTTCGCCAACTACTGGCTGCACAACGGCTGGGTCACCCTCGGCGGCGAGAAGATGAGCAAGTCGCTGGGCAACGTGCTGTCGATGTCGGCGGTGCTGCAACGGGTCCGGCCCGCCGAACTGCGGTACTACCTCGGCAGCGCGCACTATCGGTCGATGCTGGAGTTCTCCGAGACCGCCCTGCACGACGCCGTCAACGCCTACGTCGGCATCGAGGACTTCCTGCACCGGGTGCG
>CAYNJD010000075.1:0-12060 GCA_964397355.1 uncultured Mycobacterium sp.
GGCCAGAAGAACACCACCCGCCACTTGCCGGGGTGGTCGTCGCTGGTGATGGTGGTGAAGTAGTCCTCGGGCTGCTTGGCATCGACCTTCGACAGGTCGCCCGCGATCAGCGCGGTGAGCCGGTAGGACGGAAACTGGTCGCCGATGGTCAGCAGTGCCATGACACTCCTCGTTGTATTGAGATTTCCGGGCGTTCAGGTGAGTTCAACGCCCGCGGGCTCCATGTTGCCCTATCGCGATTAAAAATGAAAGGTGATACTTCGCACTATAATTATCGGTATGACCGATTCAAGCTATCAGCCGACGCTGGCCGGCCTGCGGGCGTTCGCCGCGGTCGCCGAGAAACACCATTTCAGTCTCGCGGCGGCCGGGCTCGGGCTGAGCCAGTCGACGCTGTCGCAGGCGTTGTCGTCGTTGGAGGCCGGGCTGGGCATCCAGCTCATCGAGCGGTCCACCCGGCGGGTCTTTCTGACCGCGGAGGGCGAGCAGTTGCTGGCGCACGCCCATGCCGTGCTCGACGCGGCGGCGCAGTTCTCGGCCGCGGCCGCCGGAGTCGCCGATCCGCTGCAGGGCACCATGCGGCTCGGCCTGATCCCGACGGTGGCGCCCTACGTGCTGCCCGCCGTGCTGGCCGGGCTGGCCGAGCGGCTGCCGGGGTTGAGCCTGCGGGTGATCGAAGACCAGACCGAGCGGCTGCTCACCGGGCTGCGTGAGGGCGCGGTGGACGCGGCACTGATCGCATTGCCTGCCGAGGCCGCCGGAATGACCGAAATACCGATCTACGACGAGGATTTCGTGCTGGCTCTCCCGCCCGGGCATGCGTTGGCCGGGAAGCGGAGGGTGTCGCCGACCGCGCTGGCGGACCTGCCGCTGCTGCTGCTGGACGAAGGGCACTGTCTGCGGGATCAGGCGTTGGACATCTGCCGCAATGCCGGGGTTCGGGCGGAGCTGGCCAATACCCGCGCGGCGTCGCTGGCGACCGCGGTGCAGTGCGTGACCGGCGGCCTGGGCGTGACGTTGATCCCGCAGACCGCGGTGCCGGTGGAAGGCGAACGCAGCGGGCTGGCGCTGGCCTACTTCGCCCCGCCCCGTCCCGGCCGGCGGATCGGCTTGGTGTTCCGCACCTCCAGTGGGCGCGACGAGCCCTACCGGCGGTTGGCAGGCATCATCGGCGACGTGATCGCCGCCGGACACCGGGTCGAGCGGGTCCGCTAGCGGGCGGGCCGAACGCGGCCCGGTCTAGGCTGCATGGGTGATCCTGAAGATCGAAGACGCGAACCGGGTCCGGACCCTCACGCTGAATCGGCCCGAGTCGCTCAACGCCTTCAACGAGGCGCTCTACGACGCCACCGCCGACGCACTGCTGGCCGCCGCTGAGGACCGGGATGTCGCGGTGGTGCTGATCACCGGAGAAGGACGCGCCTTCAGCGCGGGAACCGACCTCACCGAGATGCAGGCCATGGTGACCGACCCGGGATTCACCCCGGGCAAGCACGGATTCCGCGGCCTGGTCGACGCGCTGGCGCGGTTCCCCAAGCCGCTGATCTGCGCGGTCAACGGCGTCGGCCTTGGCATCGGCACCACCATCCTCGGCTATGCCGACCTCGCCTTCATGTCCACGACGGCCCGGCTGAAATGCCCGTTCACCAGCCTGGGCGTGGCGCCGGAGGCGGCGTCGTCCTACCTGCTTCCGCGGCTGATCGGACGGCAGAACGCGGCGTGGTTGCTGATGTCCTCGGAATGGGTCGACGCGCAAGAGGCGCTGCGAATGGGATTGGTCTGGAAGGTGTGTGAACCCCGGGCGCTGCTCGATGAGGCGCGCCGCCACGCCGAAGTCCTTGCGTCCCGGCCGGTTTCAAGCCTGATGGCGGTCAAGGAGACCATGGTCGCTCCGCTGCGCGACGATGTCGCCGCTGCCGCCGCCCGGGAGAACGCGCTGTTCGCCGAACTGATGGGTGCGCAGGCCAATGCCGATGCGCTGGCCGAGTTCACCGGTCGGCGCGAGCGCTGATCAGTGTGACCCGACCGGGGTGATGTCCAGGGTGAGGTGGCGCAGTGAGGTGTTATCGGAGCCGGACGGCGCCCCGGCCAGGGTTGCCTCGATGATGCCGCGAACCGTGCACCGGCACCGGCCGCAGTCGCCGCCGGCGCCGCACATCGCGGCGACCTCCTTCGACGTCGACGCCCCGGCGGCGACGGCATCGGACACCATCTGATTGGTGGCTCCGACACACAGGCACACATACATGGCTATACCCCTACCGACCGTCGCCCGCGGGCGCCATCAGATCGATTGCCGCGGCGAACTTCCCGACGAACGGTCGGGGGTAGCCGCCGATCCCGGCGCCGGCCATCCACTCCGCGGCGGTGTCGGGATGGTCGATCCAGCGTTGTGCGCTTGCCGCACTGTCGAACTCCAGCAGCGTCATCACCTCACGTCCGTCGTCGACGGCCTGATACACCCACACTTTTCGCACCCCGGCGTCGGCGAACCGGTCCAGGCCGCCGTGCACCTTGGCCATCAGTTCTTCGGGGTCGGCGACGGTGGACACCACCCCGACGATCACCTCCGAGCCGGACTGCTCTGTGCCCGCCGGGGCGAGGTTGATCTTCTCCCGCACTTCACCGGCGAAGATCGCCGGCAGATCGTTGACCCCGCTGCGGTCGAACCATTCGAATACGGCGGGGGAGCGCAGCAGCTCGTCGACCGACATCCGGTGCCGCAGGCCGATCGTCACCAGCACCCGGTCCGACTCGATGGCCGAGGTGTAGAGCACCGCATGGCGGGCACCGAGCCCCACCAGCGGCGAGTGGTCGTCGCGGAGCAGCGACCAGGTCCGGTCGACATCGTCGACGCGGTAGTCCAGCGCCAGCACCAGCGAATGCGGATCGTCGCGGTGGGAGACGCCGTTGCCCGAAATGCCGACACGGCGGCTGGGCGAGGCTACTCTCATGTTAGTAGAGTCTAACCTAACTTCAGCGCACCACGTAGCGCCGCACGGCGATCCGATTCCGCCGAGGCCCGAGCCGGTGCGCCGATTCGACGCGCCGAGACACGGGTAAACACCCCACTGGCAGCTGCGACCTGCACTAGATTGAATTCGGCGCGTTACGGCGATGATCCACCCCAGTCCGTCGCGGCCGGCATGCGAGGTTCTTCACACCCGAGGAGTGATCATGCAAGGCGACCCCGAGGTTCTCAAACTGCTCAACGAACAGCTGACCAGTGAACTCACCGCGATCAACCAGTACTTCCTGCACGCCAAGATGCAGGCCGACTGGGGCTTGACCGAAGTGGCCGCAATTACCCGCGAAGAGTCCATGGACGAGATGCGCCATGCCGAGGCGATCACCGACCGCATCCTGCTGCTCGACGGTCTGCCGAACTACCAGCGAATCGGATCGCTGCGCATCGGACAGACGCTGCGAGAGCAGTTCGAGAGCGACCTCGCCATCGAGATGGACGTGCTCAACCGGCTCAAACCCGGCATCGTCATGTGCCGCGACAAACAGGACAGCACCACCGCCAAGCTGTTCGAAACCATCCTGGCCGACGAGGAATCCCACATCGACTATCTGCAGACCCAACTGGAGCTGATGGACAAGCTCGGTGACGCGCTGTACCTGGCCCAGTGCGTCGCCCGCCCGCCGACAACGTGATCGCCCGCGTCGGCGCGGGTACCCGTTAGCGGCGTACGCCGACGGGAAGGCGGGGGATGGCCGGTTCAACGACGGTGCCGACGACGGCCGCGAGCAGCCCCGAACCCGGCACGCCGGTCAGCGCGCACCGCCGCAACCTGATCTTCACCGCGATCGTGTTCGGCATGCTGATGGCGGCGCTCGACCAGACCATCGTCGCCACCGCGTTGCCGACGATCGTGGCGGACCTGGGCAACGCCGGCCACCAGTCGTGGGTGGTCACCAGCTATCTGCTCACGTCAACGATCGTGACGATCGTGGCGGGCAAGCTCGGTGACCTGTTCGGCCGCAAACTGGTGTTCCAGACCGCCGTGGTGTGCTTCGTGGTCGGGTCGGTGCTCTGCGGGCTGTCGCCGTCGATGCTGGTGCTGGTCGGCGCCCGTGCGCTGCAGGGTGTCGGCGGCGGTGGAATCACGGTCACCGCCACCGCGCTGATCGGCGAGGTCATTCCGCTGCGCGACCGGGGCCGCTACCAGGGCATGCTGGGCGCGGTGTTCGGGGTCACCACCGTGATCGGTCCGCTGCTCGGCGGGTACTTCACCGACTACCTGACCTGGCGGTGGGCGTTCTGGATCAACGTGCCGATCTCGGTGGTGGTGATCGCCGTGGCCGGGGCGGCGATCCCCGCGCTGGCGGGCCGGGCCAAACCCGTCATCGACTATCCCGGGATCGTGCTGATCGGCTTGGGCGCCACCGGGTTGACGCTGGCCACCAGCTGGGGCGGTTCCCTTTACGCCTGGGGTTCGCCGATGATCGTCGGACTGTTCGCCGGGTCGGCGGCGGCGTTGGTGGCATTCGCGCGGGTGGAAAGCCGTGCCGCGGCGCCGATCCTGCCGACCCGGCTGTTCGCCGACCCGGTGTTCGCGGTGTGCTGCGTGCTGGCGTTCGTCGTCGGCTTCGCGATGCTGGGTGCGCTCACCTTCCTGCCCACCTACATGCAGTACGTGGACGGCGTCTCGGCGATCACCTCGGGGCTGCGCACGCTGCCGATGGTGGTCGGCATGCTGGTGACCTCGACCGGCAGCGGCACCTTGGTCGGGCGCACCGGCCGCTACAAGATCTTCCCGGTCATCGGCACGGCCCTGATGACGGTCGCGTTCGTGCTGATGTCGCAGATGGACGCCGCAACACCGGCGCTGCTGCAG
Source organism: uncultured Mycobacterium sp. (assembly GCA_964397355.1). Lineage (GTDB taxonomy): Bacteria > Actinomycetota > Actinomycetes > Mycobacteriales > Mycobacteriaceae > Mycobacterium. The sequence goes on from CAYNJD010000075.1 coordinate 4,845, forward strand.
TCGGTTTATCTGATCATCCTGGGCGCCGGAATCGGGTTGTCCATGCAGGTCCTGGTGCTGGTCGTGCAGAACACCGCGACCTTCGCCGATCTGGGGGTGGCCACCTCCGGGGTCACCTTCTTCCGGACCATCGGCAGCTCGTTCGGGGCCGCGGTGTTCGGCTCGCTGTTCGTGAACTTCCTGGACCGAAGGCTCGCTCCGGCGCTGGCCGCCGCCGGGTTGCCGGCGGATGCGGCCGGTTCACCCGAACAACTGCACCGGCTCGCGCCGCAGCAGGCCGCGCCGGTGGTGCAGGCCTACGCCGAGGCGCTGGGCCAGGTGTTCCTGTGCGCCGCGCCGGTCGCGCTGCTCGGGTTCGTGCTGGCGCTGTTCCTGCGCGAAGTCCCACTCAAGGAACTGCACGACAGCGCGGTCGACCTCGGCGACGGTTTCGGCATGCCCACCACCGAGTCGTCGGACGAGCTGCTGGAGATCGCGATCGGGCGGCTGCTGCGCAACGAGCCGGGGGTGCGGCTGCGCAGCATCGCGATGCGGGACGATTCCCGGTTGGACGTCGCCGGGCTGTGGACGGTGCTGCGCATCTACCGGTACGCCCAGGTGTTCCGGACCGCGCGGCTCAGCGACATCGGCAAGGGGCTGGGGGTGCCCTACGAGATCCTGGAACCCACCGTGGATCGCCTGGTGGCGGAGGGGTACGTGCTTCGCGACGGTGATCACCTGGGGCTCACCCGGGCCGGTCTGCGGCAGGTCGGGTTCGTGTCCTCGCTGATCCGGGACTGGGTGGTGGACAAGCTGGCCCGCTCGGGGTTCGAGGGCCGCCCCGACCGCGACGAGGTCGAGGCCGCGCTGCAGCGGATCGCCCACCGGGCACTGCTCGACCAGGACTGGTCGCTTCGCTCCGCGGAGTTGGCCGGCGCAGCCCACGACGACGGCGCCGCCCGTTAGCATCGCTGGGTATGAGCCGAATCGGGACCTTCGCCGCGGACGACCTGACGGGCTGGATGGTCAAGTCGCCTGACCTTGCCGCCGGCATCGGCGGATTCAGCACTGCCGTCTACAACAACGGCCGGTTGCCGATGCGCACCCGGGAGCTGGCCCGGATGGTGATCGCCTTCGACAACGAGTGCGCGGTCTGCGTCAACACCCGCGACGCCGACGGCCCGGCGGCCGGGGTGGACGAGGAGCTCTACGACCACGTGTCGGAGTGGCAGACCTGGCCGGGCTACAGCCCGCAGGAACGGCTCGCGGCCGAGTTCGCCCACCGGTTCGCCACCGACCACACCGGCCTGCGCGACGACGAGGATTTCTGGTCGCGGTGCGCCGAGCATTTCAGCGACGAGCTACTGGCCGACCTGGCACTGTCGTGTGCGCTGTGGCTGGGCATGGGCAGGCTGCTGCGCACCCTGGATATCGGGCAGAGCTGCGCGTTCACCCTGCCCAGCCGCGCCTGATGGCAGGGCGACGGGCACGCCGAGCCGGATGGGCATTGGCGATCGCCGCTGCGGCGGGAGCTGCCGGCGTCGCGGCGTGGAAGGTTGCCGCGCGAAGCCGCAAGCACAGTCCGTCACCGTTCCGCCCGGAGTGGACGCCGCCGCCCGCGCAGTACGGCGTCGGGGTGCGCCGCAACGTCGCGGTGGAGATGAGCGACGGTGTCGTCCTGCGCGCCGACGTCCATTACCCCACGGTGCTCGAGACCGGGGCGCCCGCCGAAGGGCCGTTTCCGGTGCTGCTGTCGGTGACCCCCTACGGCAAACTGGCTCCGCCGCCGGCGGCGCAGATCGGCGGCGGCCCCACGCCGCATCTGATCCGACGCGGCTACATCGAGGTGATGGTCGATGTCCGCGGCACCGGGGCATCCGGCGGGTCGTTCGAGATGTTCGGTCCCGACCAGACCCGTGACGGTGTCGACCTGGTCAACTGGGCGTCGACGCTGCCGAACGCCAACGGCCGGGTCGGCATGTTCGGGATCTCCTACCTGGCCATCAATCAGCTGTTCACCGCGGCGGCGGTCGGCCCGGACTCGCCGCTGAAGGCGATCTTCCCGGTGATGGCGGCCAACGACTTCTACCGCGACGCCGCCGCGATGGGCGGGACGCCGCACCTGGCGACCGTGCGCGGCTACGGCGCGCTGTACACCATGCTCAACGTCATCAACCCGACGTTGGAGTTCTTCACCCGCGGCGGGCACCCGCGGCCCCGCGCCGGTGGGCTCGCGGCGGTGCGGCAGCGCGGCCGGGACCAGCGCGGCTACTTCGGACCACTGGTCGCCGAGGCGCGCACCGGCGGTGACGCCGCCTACGACGGGCCGTTCTGGGACAGCATGCGGCCCGAGATGGTGCTGCCCGACATCGCCGCCAACGGCGTGGCCGTCTTTCTGGTGGGCGGTTGGCACGACGCGTTCCAGCGCGGCGCGCCGTTGAACTACGCCGCGTTGCAGAACGCGTGCACCGGCCAACCGGTGCACGACCCGATGCGGCCCGGGCAGCAGCTGACCGATCGGATACGGCTGATGATGGGGCCGTGGTACCACGTGTCGGATTTCGACGGCCTGCACATGCAGGATCTGCAGCTACGCTGGTTCGACCACTGGCTGAAAGACGATGCGGCCGCGGCGATCTCCGGCTCGCCGTTCAGCTTCCAGGCGATCGGCGACACTCGCTGGTACCACACCGGCGAATACCCGATACCGAAGGCGGCACCCACCCGGCTGTATCTGGCACACGACGGCCGGCTGGTCGCCGACGCCCCGGCCGAGCAGCGGCTGGCGACACTGCCGTACCGCTCGCGCGGTCCGATGTCCGGGCGCAGCATGGAACAGTGGACGCTGGGGCTGAACAGTTTCGTCACCGCTCAGTCCGGTCGCCGGACCCGCTACGACCAGGACAACCGCCGGCTGCAACGGGGCGCGTTGACCTACACCACCGAGCCGTTCGATTCACCGACGCTGATCGCCGGGCCGATCACATTGCGCGTGGAGGCCACCGCTGACACCACCGAGACACTGTGGGTCGCCCATCTCGACGACGTCGCCCCGGAGGGTGTCAGCCGTCCGCTGACGCAGGGGGCGCTGCTCGGTTCGCACCGCGAGTTGGATCCGGCGCGTACCTGGTATCTGCCCGACGGCACGGTGCTGCGTCCGCACCACATCAGCACCCGGGATGCCGTGCGGCCCGTCGAGCCGGGGGAGGTGACCGGCTACGACATCGAGATCTTTCCGACCGCGGCGCTGATCGCCCCGGGCCACCGGCTGAGGCTGACCCTGACGACCTACGATTTCCCGCATCTGGTGCCCACCGCGCCCGCGCGGCGGGCCCTGGCCGGCGGCACCTACCGGCTGCACCAGGGCGGGCCGACCCCGTCGTTTCTGCTGTTGGGGCTGGCCGATCCGGACGCGTTGAACTGAGCCGCGGCTAGCCCTGCTCTGCGACGTCCCGGACCCGTTCCAGGGTGCGCCGCATGTCGCGGATGTTGTTGCGCTGCCGCAGGAAACCGCCGAACACCCAGTAGTACACGCTGGTCAGAAAGGAGTCGGTCAGTTTGAACGACTCGGTGACGTCGGTGCCGTCGGCGGTGGGGGTCAGCTCGTAGCGCCACCGGTTCACGGTTCGGTCACCGGCGAGCACCGCGAATCCGAACACCCGGTTCGGTTCGCACTCGGTGACGCGGCACGTTGTCCAGTACACCGGGCCGATCCCGTTGCGCCGGACGTGTCCGCGGAACCGGGCGCCCACCGCCGGGCCGGTGGCGCCGTCGAGCCACTCGGCCTCGAAGGTCTCCGGGGAGAACTTCCCGATGTTGCGGACGTCGGCCACCAGGTCCCAGATCCGCTCGGCCGGGGCTGCCATATGAACTGTCGCCGAACCCTGCATGCTCTGATCCAAGCACGTCTACCGCCGCCGGGATAGCCCCAGCGGCGACAAAGCATTGAGCCCCACCCGAAATCGGGTGGGGCTCAATGCTGAAGCTACGAGGCGCCGTCGGGCTCAGCCCTCCGAGCCCTCCGCGCTGCCACCGGCGCTGGCGCCCAGGTGGCTCTGCAGGTCAGGCTTCATCGCCTGCAGCTGAGCACCCCAGTACTCCCAGCTGTGGGTGCCGTAGTCCGGGAAGTTGAACACGGCGTTGCTGCCGCCGGCCGCGGTGTAGGCCTCCTGGAACTTCTTGTTCTGGCCGATCATGAAGTTGCCCTCGAGGAACGTGGCCGGGATGTTGTCGCCGCCCAGCTCGTTCGGGCGCCCGTTGCCGCAGTAGACCCACAGCCGGGTGTTGTTGGCGACCAGCTTGCCGACGTTGACCGTCGGGTCGTTGCGCAGCCACGCCGGGTCGTCGTCGGGACCCCACATGTCTTCCTTCTTGTAGCCGCCGGCGTCACCCATGGCCAGGCCGATCCAGCTCTTGCCGTCCGAGGGGTTGATGTAGCCCGACAGCGAGCCGGCGTAGGTGAACTGGTTCGGGTGGTAGATGGCCAGCGTCATCGCCGACGAACCGGCCATCGACAGGCCGACCGCGGCGTTGCTGGTCTGGCTGACGCCGTACTCGGCGGCCAGGTAGGCCGGCAGCTCACTGGTGAGGAAGGTCTCCCACTTGTAGGTGGAGCAGCCCGCCTTGCCGCACGCCGGCTTGTACCAGTCGCTGTAGAAGCTGGACTGGCCACCGACCGGCATGATCACCGAGATGCCGGACTGGTAGTACCACTCGAACGCCGGGGTGTTGATGTCCCAGCCGTTGTAGTCGTCCTGGGCCCGCATGCCGTCGAGCAGGTACAGCCCCGGAGAGCCCGACCCGCCGCTCTGGAACTGAACCTTGATGTCACGGCCCATACCCGCCGAAGGAACCTGCAGGTACTCGACCGGCAGACCCGGCCGCGAGAACGCCGATGCGGTCGCCTCGCCACCCGTCAGGCCGATCAGCCCCGGCAGCGCTGCTGCGGCGACCGCGCCGACCATAAGTCGGCGCACCCAGCGCATCCCTTTGGTCACGTCTGTCATTCCTGCCCCTTAGTCGTCTTGCTGCGGAACGCTCTCGAAATGTTCTCAAAGTAGCTAATCTGTCGATCGCGACGCAAAGTGCGCCACCACTTCTGTGTCGGCCCTCACATGCAACAACGGCCGCAATCCGCAACTTCGCGGCCGTCTCGGGGATCGACTAGCGACATAGCATACCCGATTTCGGGGTGGGACCCGGTTAGGCGCAGCGTAACGACACGCGTAGGCTCGCCTCGAAGTAAGCCGACAAGACCACACAGTCCTGGGCTGTCTCCGGTCCGCTCCGGTGCCTGCCGAGTCCCGTCACGGGCTCGGCGAAAGCCCTCCGCCGACGCGGTGACATCGCAGATCAGGACGATTGGGGCGCGCGATTTTGGACACGGTACTGGGGCTGGCGATGACGCCGACGACGGTCGGCTGGGTCATGGCCGATGGACGGTTCGACGACTGCCCGACGGTTTCCGGTGACGAGTTCGGTATCACCCGTGGTGATGCCGGCCTGGATGCGGCGAACATGGCGGCGGCGGTGTCGGCCGTCGCGGCTCGGGTCCGCACCGTGTTGGCGGGCCGCGGTGACCGGCTGCACGGCGTGGGCGTGACATGGAGCGACGATGCCGCCGTCGGAGCCGCGCTGGTGCTGGAATCGCTGGCCGATGCCGGCTTCGACAATGTGGTGCCGGTGCGGTTCAGTCAGGCGGCCGCGACGCTGACCAGCGGCATCGCTCTCGGCGGCGAACGAACCGCGGTGTGCGTCATCGAACCGGGTCTGGCCACCTTGGTCGTCGAGGGATCCGGTGACGAGGATTCGATCGTCGCCGCCTGCCCGGTCGGCAGCACCGACGACGTGATCGGCTGGCTCGCCGAAGCGTTCGGTTCGGTGCCGTGGCGACCCGCAGTGCTGATGGTGGCCGGCTCGATGCGCGGCATGGACAGACTGGGGCGCCGACTGGAGTCCAAGCTCTCGGTGCCGGTGTTCGTCCAGGCCGGCGCGCAGCAGGCGCTGGCACGCGGGGCCGCGCTGGCGTTGGCGCCGCATGCCGACCTGGCCGTCGGGACCCCGGCCGGCGCGCAGCCCGGCCCCACCCGCGCGAGGTCGCTGTCCTATGCCGGCGCGCTGGCCATGCTGGCCGGGGGAGCGGTGACGTTCGTGGCGTCGCTGTCGGCCGCGCTGAGCCTGCAGCTGGGGCCGACCAAGGAGGTCCGGGAGGTGCGGCCGACCGAGCACGTGACGGTGGCGCGGGTCGCCGTGCCGGCCCCGCCGTCGGCCGCCCCGGTGTTGCCGCCACCGGCCGCCCCGGCACCCCCGGTCGAGCTGCCGGAGGAGCCGGCCGAGCTCGGTGCGCTGTGGGAGGAGCCGGCCGTCGTCCCGGGCCCGCCGCCCCCGCCGCCGTCGCTGCTGGATCGGGTCCGTGAGCGTATTCCGAGCCTTCCCGGCCGCTGATTTACAAACCGCGAATCTCGTCGGCCGGCACCGTCGCCGACAACGCCACCGTCACCTCGTCGGCGACTTGCATCGCACCCATCAGCATCGAGTAGCGCCGCACGCCGAAGTCACGGTGGCGCACCCGGGTCTCGCCCTCGATCCGCCACGATCCGCCCGGTTGATGCGCGGTCACCCGGATCTCGACGACGTGAGGCTTGCTCCGGCCGCGGATCGTCAGAGTGCCGGCCAGCCGATAGCGGTCGCCGGTCGAGTCGATGTCTGCGATGTCATCGCACTCGAAGCGGATGTGTCCATGTTTGTCGGCGCCCAGACAGTTGCGCGCATTGGCGCGGATCAGTGCCTTCTCCGGCCCGGTCAGCGAAGTCAGGCCGCCTTCGCCGTGCAGCACCCGCAGTGAGTCGACGTCGACGGTCAGCGTCACGGCGGCGGGGCGATCGCCCGACCATGCCACCGTCGCCTGCCAGCGCTCCATCGCGATCGTGAGCCGGTGGCCCATCTTCGCGGCCCGGCCGGTCACACCGGTCCCGATCACCAGCTGCCCGTGCGTTGCGTCGAATCGCCCCTGTGTCGCGGCCATCTGCGGCACTCTAGCCACACCGGCCCGCGGCTTCGGCATTCGGCGGATTCGCGATGACGTGCCGCGGCCACCGGTTAGGCTTCCACGCGGGACCGCTACCGGCCCGGATCGAGAAAGACCACAAGCGCATCAACGGGCACCAGGGCATAGAGGGCAACAGAGGGCACAGAATGATTCGTGAACTAGCCGCAGCTGCTTTCGTGGCGGGGGCCG
>CAYNJD010000076.1:0-12042 GCA_964397355.1 uncultured Mycobacterium sp.
GAGAGCGTCCGCCTCACACGCGGAAGGTCGCTGGTTCGATCCCAGCCGGGACCACTGAAAACCACCTCACGGCAGGTGGTTTTTCTGTTTCAGGTCGCACGGCCCGGAGGATCGCTCCCCGGCGCAGGTGCTAGGCGATCATCGGGTCGATCGCGGACCTGGGCACCAGCACGTGTGGAGCCCCGGCCGAGGCGGGCAACAATGCGCCCTGGTCGAAAAAGAAGATCACCCCGTCGTTGACCACTGCGAAATTCTGATAATTGGCAGGGTCGTACAGCGCGCTGTGCACGAACGGCAACGGTGGCGGTGTCGTGGCGGTTGGTGTGGTGGTATCCGGCGACGGCGGTGCCAGCTGCTGCTGCAGTTCCGCTTGGACGATCGGGGCGACGGTCTTCAGCGGATCGTCCACCTGCCACAACGGCGCGTGTTCTTTGTCGTCCGGTGCGGCCGCGTAGGTGATCGGCTTGCGGTAGGTCTGGTCCCAGTTGAACGCCTTGTACGTCGTCTGTGACTGCGCCCCGCCGAGGTTTTGGTCCACCTTGAACACCACCGATTGCGTGCCGCGCGGGGGTATCGAGGAGGTGTATTCCGTCGGCTTGATGCGCAACTCGTACGGTGCGCTGCGAGGCGCGCCGGACTTGGCCGAGTTGAGGAACGCATCACGCGTCTGGGCGATGTACTCGGCGATCGGCTTCTGGTCGGGGTAGTTCAGCGGCATGCTGATGTCGACGTTGTACCCGGGGTCGGAGAGCTGGATCTCACACGTGCGGCCGGTAGTGCCACCGTGAAGCTCGGCGCAGTAATCCTTCGGGGCCGCCACCGCCACGGCCATGCAACCGAACATGGCGGCAACCGTCACGACCACGGCCACGCTGAAAGACCGCATAGGTGCTACCTCCTAGCAAAGGCGGCCACGCGCCGCGCCCAAAGGTTAACGCGCTCTCGCCCTTACCGCTTCGCATCGCGGGGCCGGCTGCAACACCCCGGCGCTCAGGTTCAGGCGCGCAAGCAGCTCACCGGCGCCAGCGCCACGGCACGTTGGCGTCGTTGCAGACCGAAGCGCGTCCCACCTGCGCGTTCGACTACCTGGGCCTCACACCATCTCGGGCGCGTTCAGATGCGCGATCGCCAAGTCGAACTCGGCGACCTCGAGCACCTCGGCGGCGGCCTCGTTGACGGCGCGGGCCCAGATCGCCTGCTCGCCGCCGCGGCTGGCGACCATGGCCGCACGGTCCTCGAAGCTCACCGACGACACCGCCCGCCCCGAGGCGCGGTCCACCAGCAACGTGGTGCTGCAGAACCCCTCGAGGTCGGCCATCTCGGGCATCAGCGCCAGCTTGTAGGTGTCGATCAGCCGTTCGCACCCGGCCGGGTCGGTGCGCAGCCAGGTGACGCGTACGCCGGCGTGGCGGCGCGACCGGTGATCGCGGCGCACCGCGGCGATCTCCCAGCGGGTCATCTCGGCGGTGGCGTGGAAGATCTCGGTGGCCCGGTCGCACATCTGCTGGGCGGCGGCCTCACTGGCGCGCAGCGTGTCCTCGTCCAGCCAGGACGAGGTGACGATGCACCGGCCGGCGTCGCGGTCGACCAGCATGGACATGCCCGCGCACCCGTCCATGTCTGCCAGCGTCGGCATCACCACGCCGCGAACATGGGTGATCCCCTCATCGAGGAAAGACGGATGGGCGTGGATGGTGGTAGCGCGCGCGAACATGTCGGCCTCCGGGTGATCGGGGCGACGCCCCGGCGGCGCCGCCGGTCCCTTCCACCATGCTCCGGCAATCGCGCGGGGACAACCCCTAGCCGGCGCCTTCTTCGATCCGATCCGCTTCGAGGCGATGCTGGGCCTCCAGCTCCGCGATCTGAGCACCGATGCGTCCCCGCAGCGCGATGGTGCCGACCACCCCGGCGAGCACCGCCACCAGCAACGCGACCCAGGAGAACCGGGACAGCCAGTGCTCGGCGGCCATCCCGGCGTAGTACACCAGCGCGGTGGTGCCGCCGGCCCAGCAGATCGCGCCGGTGATGTTGGCGGCCAGAAACTGCGGGTAACGCATCTTCAACGCCCCGGCCAGCGGCCCGGCGAGGATGCGCAGCAGCGCGATGAACCGGCCGAAGAACACCGCGCTGACACCCCAGCGGGCGAACAGTCGTTCCGCGTAGGCGACGTGACCGGGGCCGAAGTGATTCGGGAACCGCCGGCCCAGCCGGTCGAACAGCGGCATGCCGAAGCGCCGGCCGATCGAGTACCCGATCGAGTCGCCGATCACCGCGCCGACGATGGCGGCCGCCGCGACCCCGGCCGGGTCGATCGACAGTTCATGCCGTGACGACAGCAGCGCCGCCCCGACCAGCATGACCTCGCCCGGCAACGGGATACCCAGGCTCTCGATCCCGATCACCCCGCCGACCAGTAGATAGACCAGCACGGGCGGGATCGACTGCAACAGGGCATCCACCGGCATGCGGCCAAGCATGCCTGACGACGGCCGGATCCGCCTGTCCGGCAGGCGTCGCGGCGGTGAACACACGTCACCTTGTAGCGTTACCCGCGCTGGTGATCGACTCGAGGAGCAGCAGTGGAGTTCAACCTCGCCCAGGTGTTCTCGGCGGTGGCGGCGGCCATCCCGGACCGGGACTGCGTGGTGTTCGGCGAGCGGCGGCTCACCTACAGCCAGATCGAGGACCGGTCCCGCCGGCTGGCGCGGGCGCTGCACGAGCGGGGCCTGGGGCTGCGACGCGAGCGCTGTGAGCTGGCCGCCCACGAGTCCGGGCAGAGCCATCTGGCGCTGTATCTGGCCAACGGCAACGAATACCTGGAGGGCATGCTCGGCGCCTACAACGCCCGCGTCGCCCCGTTCAACGTCAACTACCGCTACGTCGCCGACGAACTGGTCTACCTGCTGACCAACGCCGGGGCCGAGGCGGTCATGTACCACGCCCGCTATGCCCCCACGCTGGCCGAGGCGCTGCGGCAGGCCGGCGACCGACTGCCGGCGCTGACGCTGATCCACGTCGACGACGACTCCGGCAACGAGCCGCTGCCCGGCGCGCTGCGCTATGAGGCGCTGCTGGCCGAAACCTCGGCCGACCCGCTGGATCTGGTGCTGTCCCCGGACGACCTGTACGTGCTCTACACCGGCGGCACCACCGGCATGCCCAAGGGTGTGCTGTGGCGCCAGCACGACATCTTCATCAACGCGATGGGCGGCCGGGAGTTCGGCACCGGCGCCATTCCCACCAGCATCGCCGAACTCGTCGAGCGCACCCGCAGCGGTGGACCCGGCTCGATGACGGTCGCACCGCTGATGCACGGCGCCGCCCAGTGGGCGGCGTTCATCACGGTGCTGGGCGGGCGGCCGTTCGTGATGTCGGCGACCACCGACCGGTTCGACCCGGTGCAGACCTGGGAGCTGGCCGCCCGGGAACGGGTGATCTCGCTGTCGATCGTCGGCGACGCCTTCGCCCGGCCGCTCGCCGACGCGCTCGAGACCGGCGATTACGACCTGTCGAGTCTGTTCGTGCTGGCCAGCGGCGGCGCGCCGCTGACCGCCCCGATCAAACAGCGGTTCTTGGAGCTGCTGCCGCAGCTGTCGATCCTCGACGCCGGCGGCTCGTCGGAGACCGGCGCACAGATGGGCCAGACCACCAGCCGCGAGGTGGCATCCACCGGCCGGTTCACCCCGAACCCCGGCGCGGTCGTGGTCAGCGAGGACATGACCCGCATCCTGCGGCCCGGCGACGACGAGATCGGCTGGCTGGCCCAGCAGGGCTACGTACCCTTGGGATACCTCGGCGACCCGGAGAAGAGCGCACGCACCTTCCCGGTCATCGAAGGCATCCGGCATTCGGTCCCCGGCGACCGGGCCCGCTGGGACGCCGACGGCGGCATCGAGTTGCTGGGCCGCGACTCGGTGACGATCAACTCCGGCGGCGAGAAGATCTTCGCCGAGGAGGTCGAAGCCGCCATCGCCCACCATCCGGCCGTCTACGACGTGCTGGTGGTGGGCCGGCCCAGCCGGCGGTGGGGCAGCGAGGTCGTGGCGGTGGTGCAGCTGGCGCAGGGCGCCCGGGCCGACGCCGACGGCATCATCGCCGAGGCGGCCCGCCATATCGCGCGCTACAAGCTGCCCAAGGACGTGGTGTTCTGCCAGCACGTGCAGCGCTCACCGTCGGGCAAGGCCGACTACCGCTGGGCCAAGGCGCAGGCGGCCGCGGTGGGGTCGGCGGCTAGCTGAAACGCGGCTTGCGTTTCTCCTGAATGGCGGCCAGGCCCTCGTGCACGTCCGGGCCGGAGAAGCCGAGGAACTCCAGGCCCAGCGCGGTTTCGAAGGCCGGCGCGAACTGCCGGTACCAGTAGTTGAGGCTGTGCTTGGTGAAGCGGATCGCGTCCTGGGCGCCGTGCGCCAGGTCGTCGGCGATGCGGGTCGCGGTGGCCAGCACCTCGTCGTCGTCGACGCATTTGGACACCAGCCCGATGCGTTCGGCCTCCTCGCCGTGCAGCGTCTCGCAGGTCAGCAGGTAGTACTTGGCCTTGGCCATGCCCACCAGCAGCGGCCAGCAGATCGCGGCGTGATCGCCGGCGGCCACCCCGAGCTTGGTGTGGCCGTCGATCAACCGTGTTGTCCGCCCGGTCACCGAGATATCCGACAGCAGGGCCACCACCAGCCCGGCACCCACCGCAACACCGTTGATCGCCGAGATCACCGGCTTGGAGAAGTTGACCATGTTCAGCACCAGGTCGCGGGCCTCCCGCAGCACCTGCATCCGGCCCGGGTAGTCGCCGATGGTCTTCTCGATCAGCTCGAAGCTGCCGCCGGCGGAGAACGCCTTGCCCTCACCGCGGACCAGCACCGCCCGCACCGTGTCGTCGCGCTCGATCGCCGGCCACACGTCGGCCAGGTCCCGGTGCATCTGCGGGCCCACCGAATTGAGGCCGGGGGCGTCCAACACCAGTTGCAGCACGCCGTTGTCACCGGTCTCGAACCGAAGGGAGGGAAAGTCGCGGTATCGGTCGTCAGCCATCAGTCGTTTCTACCCGACCCCGCCCGACCCGGTCTAGCAGCAGCCCTTGCCTTTGGAGACCGCCGGATTGGCGCCGCCACCGGGCTTGTGGGCCAGGATCGCGACGCCGGCCAGCTGTTCGCGGTGCGCCCGGAAGGTTCGGCGCATCGCCAGCACCCGGCGTCGTGCATCGCGCTGCAGCACAAGGTTTTTCGCAAACCGCACCACCCCCGGGAAACCTTCGTCGGCCAGTAGCCGGCGCGGTTCGAGCAATGCCATCGGCGCGGTGCTGACCGCGTCCACCACCAGCTCGTGCTCGGCCAGCAGCGCCATCCACTCCGCGACGGTCAGTGGCCGCGCGTTGACCCGGACCGCCGTCGCGAGCGCCTGCTGGATGTCGGACTTGACCTGTTCGTCGATGCTGTTGGGGGTCAGGGCCAGTTCATGGATCCCGTAGCGACCGCCGGGGCGCAGCACCCGGGCCGCTTCGGCGATGATCGCGTTCTTGGCGGCATCGCCCTGCATGCTCAGCATCGCCTCGCCGATCACCACGTCGGCGCTGCCGTCGGGCAGTCCGGTCTCGGCGGCATCGACGATGCGCACCTGCCCGCCGTGCTCACCCACGACACGCTCCACGCTGCGGGCGGCGTCGGGATCCTTCTCCACGCCGATGTACGAACGCGGCTGGTGCGCAAGGATTTCGGTGGCGGTACGTCCCAGGCCGGGGGCCAGCTCCACCACATCGGAGTTGGACAGGCCGGCGCGCTCGAGCAGGCCGCGGGTCAGCTCGATGCCACCGGGACGCAGCACCCGCTTGCCCAGCCGTGCCAACAGCCAGTGGCCGGCCATGGTGGCGTCGCCGCGGTCGGCGGACGGCAGCTGCGCCGCCCGTGCCCGCGTCATCAGCCGGCCGCCATCAGGTTCAGGAACTGCCGCTTCTGGTGAACGGTCAAGTAGCGCAAGCCATCCGGGCCGGCGACAAACTGGCGCCGGGAGCGTTTCGGCATCCACAGCAGCGCGCCGGGGGCCAGCTCGATGGTGCTCAACTCGGTGGTGAGCCGGCCGTTGCCGGACAGCACGTGGATCAGGGCGTCGATCTCGGGGCCGATGTGCATGCCGGTGTCCTGGCCGGCCGACAGGCTGGTGACGTCGGCGTCGATCTCGCGGCTTTGCACGTCCAGCTTCCAGACCACCCCGGCCGGATCGGGCTCGACACCGTCGCCGGTGGTCGTGGTGTCGGTCAGAATCCACGGCACCGCGGTCGACGACAGCCGGGAGATCCTGGTCCGCCACAGCGCGCCGCGTTCACGGCCCTTCTCCAGGTACTCCCAGCCGTAGCTGCCGGGGTGCTCGCGTTCGAACTCTTGCCGCAGCGGCTCCGGTTCGTGGTCGTTGAGCAGCACAAACGATTCACCGGCGGCCAGTCTGGCGAAGGTGGCGAAGATGGTCTTGTGCTTCTCCGGCTTGGGGAGCACCCGGGCGTCGAGTTCGGCCTCCGACATTTAGGCCCGCCTTTCTAGTTTCTACAAAATCCCTTGTGTAAACTCTACGCCCATGGCATATGTGATCGGGAAGCCGTGCGTTGACGTGATGGACCGGGCCTGCGTGGAGGAGTGCCCCGTCGACTGCATCTACGAAGGCGGGCGAGCCCTCTACATCCATCCGGATGAGTGTGTGGACTGCGGAGCCTGCGAGCCGGTGTGCCCGGTCGAGGCCATCTACTACGAAGACGACCTCCCGGACGAGCTGCAGCCGCATCAGGCAGACAATGCGGCGTTCTTCACCGAGGCTCTCCCCGGGCGCGACGAGGCACTCGGCTCACCCGGCGGCGCGGCCAAGATCGGCCCGCTCGGCATCGACACCCCGCTGGTGGCCAGCTTTCCTCCCCAGGGGGAGTGAGCGACATCGCCAAACCGCCTGGGCCTCCTGGAGGACGTCGACTTGACGTACTTCGGCTGGTGCAGGCCGCGGACGAGCCGCTGAGCATCGCCCAGATCGCCGACGAGTTGGGGGTGCACCCCAACACCGTGCGTTTCCACCTGGACACGCTGGTCGAAGAAGGCCGGGTGGAACACACCGAACCCGACCACAAGGGACGGGGCAGGCCGGCGTTGATGTTCCAGGCGATCCGGCAGATGGACCGCGGCGGCACCCGCCGGTTCCGGCTGCTCGCCGAGATCCTCACCATCGGTTTGGCGGCCGACTCCGATCCCAGCGGCAAGGCGCTGGCGGCGGGGCGGGCGTGGGGGCAGCGGCTGCGGCCGCTGGAACCGCCGGCCGTTCCCGCCGACGCCGAGGAGTCCACCGAGCAGCTCGTCGACATGCTCGACGAGCTGGGATTCGAGCCGGAACACCTCGAACCCGACGCGGCGGGGGACAAGCAGCTGGGGCTGCGGCACTGCCCGTTCCTCGAGCTCGCCGAGACCTCGACCGAAGTCGTGTGTCCGATCCACCTGGGCCTGATGCAGGGCGCGCTGGAAGCCTGGGACGCACCGGTGACCGTCGACCGTCTCGACTCGTTCGCCCAGCCCGATCTGTGTGTGGCGCACCTGAAGTCGCTCGAACTCGACCAACCCGGTCCGGCCCCCAACGGGGCCCGCGTCGAGCCGGCGCCCGTAGAGCCGGTACGAGTGGAAGGGACCACCGGGTGAGCATTGGCTCTGCCGTCGCGATCGCCGCGACATTTCTGTGGCTGGGCATGGTGACCGCGATCTCGTTCATGGAAGCGCCGCTGAAATTCCGGGCGCCCAACGCGACCATCCCGATCTGTCTCGGCATCGGCCGGCTGGTCTTCCGGGCTCTCAACACCGCCGAATTCATCCTGGCCGTCGCCATCGCGGCGACGTTCGCGTTCGAGCGCCCCAGCGCCGCCATCGTGGCGGCCTTCGCGGTCGCGGCGGCGATGTTGCTGACCCAGGTGCTGGTGGTTCGCCCCGGTCTGAGCCGCCGAGCCGACCAGGTGCTGGCCGGCCTGGACGCGCCGCGCTCCCGCGCGCACTACGCCTACGTCGGCCTGGAGCTGATCAAAGTCGCCGCACTGGTGCCGCTGGGCATTCTGCTGCTGTCCCGTTGAGCCGTTCCCCAACCCCACCACCCACCGCCGAGCGGAAGGACTATCGATGGAATCGACCTCGCTGAACGCGCTGGCCGACGAGAAGCTGGCCGAGGCCCGGCAACACCACAGCGGGCGGGCGGCCCACACCGTCTACGGCGGCTCCGTGCACCACCTGCGCCAGACCCTGGTGGCGCTGCGGAGCGGCGAGGCGCTGGCCGAACACGACAGCCCGGGGGAGTCGACGCTGCAGGTGCTGCGCGGCCGGATCCGGCTGACCGCCGGCGACGACGCCTGGGAGGGCGCGGCCGGGGAGCTCGTCACCCTGCCGCGTGCCCGCCACGCGCTGGAGTCGCTGGAGGACTCGGTGGTGCTGCTGACCGTCGCCAAGAGCGCCTCGCACTGAGCGTGCCCGAGCCGCAGCTGCACACCCCCTGGTCGCGGCGGGCCGGGCTGCGGATACCCATCGTCAACGCCCCGATGGGCGGGGTGGCCGGCGGGCGGCTGGCCGCCGCGGTCACCGCGGCGGGCGGGCTGGGCATGATCGGGATGGGCAGCACCGCCACGGCGGCGTCGCTGGCCACCGAGCTGGCCCGGCTCGAAGACGCGCCGCGATTCGGAATCGGCCTGGTGGACTGGGTGATTCGTGACCAGCCGGAGCTGCTCGACGCCGCGCTGGCCGCCCGCCCGGCGCTGCTGTCGGTGAGCTTCGGCACCGATCTGTCCTGGGTCGAACAGGCCCACGCCGCGGGGATTCTCACATCCACCCAGGTCTATGACGCCGAGACCGCCCGGCGGGCCCGGGACGCCGGGCTCGACGTGCTGGTGGCCCGCGGCGCCGAGGGCGGCGGGCACGGCGAGAACAGGCTCGCCACGCTGCCGCTGCTCGACGCCGTGCTGGACGCCGTGACACTGCCGGTGCTGGCCGGCGGGGGCATCGCCTCGCCGCGCAGCCTGGCCGCGGTGCTGGCCGCCGGCGCGGCCGGCGCGTGGCTGGGTACCTGCCTGTCGGCCTGCCCGGAGGCACTGACCGGGGACGGGGCCCGCCGCTCGCTGATCGCGGCGTCCGGTACCGACACGGTCACCACCCGGGTGTTCGACGTCGGCCAGCGGCTGGCCTGGCCGGCGCGGTTCCCGTCGCGGGTGTTGCGCAACGAGTTCGCCGATCGCTGGGCCGGCCGCGAGGAAGCGCTGGCCGGTGACCGGCAGGCCGCCGCGGAACTGGCCGCCGGAATCACCGCCGAAAACCAGCGCGTCGCCCCGGTCGACGCCGGGCAGGGGGTGGGGCTGCTCACCGCCAGCCGTCCGGTGAGCGCGGTCCTCGACGAGTTGTGCGACGGGGCGCAGCGGCTGCTGGCCGGCTGGTCCTGACCGGAATCGTCACGGCGCGGCGTCAGACCGGCCCGCAGCTGCGCGTAGACCGTGTCATCGGTTGGGTCGTAGCGCACCGAGAACAAATCCACCAGGCCAAACCTGCCATCGCGGGCGTGGCGTCCGCCCGGTAATCGGCTGAACGTTAAATAGACGGGTGAGGACCCCACATGCCGGCGGCGGCTTCAACCCGCCCGAACCGACCGAGAAGGGCGGGCCGGACTACGGCCGGTTCCTGGAGGCGATGCGCACGCTGCAGGACCACGCTCGCGCCGTCGACGCCCCCGCCGACGTGATCAGTCGGGCCGCCGACACGCTGCAGCAGGTCTGCGACCTGCTGGCCCCGTTCGACACCGACGAATGGTCATCGCCGTCGGGGCGCCGGCTGGACCTGCCCATGCGCGGCAACCTGCTGCCGGTGCCGATGCAGCTCAAGCGCGCCGACGACGAACGACTGCGCGGCTGGGCCCGGTTCCGGCGGTTCCACCTGGGGCGCAACGGCGCCGCGCATGGCGGGGCCATCGCGCTGTTGTTCGACTCGGTGCTGGGCACCGCGTCCTGGCTGCTGACCGGGGGGCCGTATCAGCGCACCGCCTACCTGCACGTCAACTACCGCAACATCGTCCCGATCGACCGAGAGTTGCAGGTGCAGGCGTGGGTCAGCCGGACCGAGGGCCGAAAGATATACGTCGAGACCACACTGCACGACGGCGATACGCTGCTGGCCGATGGCGAGGCGCTGTTCGTGGTGCTCAAACCCGGCCAGCCATGAGTGCAGCCGTACTCCCGACCGGCCGGCCACCCCAGCACCGATAGCATGGTCGCGGACGTTTCGACCACCTCGCATCCCCTTGGAGACCACGCCATGAGCGCGCCCGCACAGCCCGCCCCGATCCGGGTTCCTGCCGGCACCACCGCCGCCGACGCGGTGCGCGCGGCCGGGCTGCCCAGCCGGGGCGCACCGGACGCGGTCGTGGTGGTGCGCGACAGCGACGGCAAGCTGCGCGATCTGAGCTGGGTTCCCGACGCCGACACCGACGCCACCCCGGTCGCCGCCGACACCGACGACGGCCGCAGCGTCATCCGGCACTCCTGCGCCCACGTGCTGGCCCAGGCGGTGCAGGAGCTGTTCCCGACTGCCAAACTCGGCATCGGCCCGCCGATCACCGACGGCTTCTACTACGACTTCGACGTGCCCGAGGCCTTCACCCCGGAGGACCTGCAGAAGCTCGAGAAGCGGATGCGCGCCATCATCAAAGAAGGTCAGCTGTTTTCCCGGCGGGTCTATGAGTCCAAGGACGCGGCTCGCGCCGAGCTGGCCGACGAGCCCTACAAGCTGGAACTGGTCGACGACAAGTCCGGCGACACCGACATCATGGAAGTCGGCGGCGACGAGCTCACCGCCTACGACAACCTCAACCCCCGCACCAAAGAACGGGTCTGGGGGGATCTGTGCCGCGGCCCGCACATCCCGACCACCCGGTTCATCCCGGCGTTCAAACTCACCCGCTCATCGGCGGCCTACTGGCGCGGCGACCAGAACAACGCCAGCCTGCAGCGCGTCTACGGCACCGCCTGGGAATCCCAGGAGGCGCTGGACCGCCACCTCGAGCTGATCGAGGAGGCGCTGCGGCGCGACCACCGCAAGCTCGGCGTCGAATTGGACCTGTTCAGCTTCCCCGACGAGATCGGTTCGGGCCTACCGGTTTTCCACCCCAAAGGGGGGATCATCCGCCGGGAGTTGGAGGACTACTCGCGGCGCAAGCACATCGAGGCCGGCTACCAGTTCGTCACCACCCCGCACATCACCAAGTCGGCGCTCTACGAAACCTCCGGGCATCTGCAGTGGTATTCCGAAGGCATGTACCCGCCGATGCACATCGACGCGGAATTCGATGAGGACGGCGCGCTGCGCAAACCCGGCCAGGATTACTACCTCAAGCCGATGAACTGTCCGATGCACCATCTGATCTTCCGGTCGCGCGGCCGTTCTTACCGAGAACTTCCGTTGCGGCTCTTCGAGTTCGGCAGCGTGTACCGCTACGAGCGCTCCGGGGTGGTGCACGGGCTGACCCGGGTGCGCGGCATGACCCAGGACGACGCGCACATCTACTGCACCCGCGAAAGCATGCGCGACGAACTGGCCTCGCTGCTGCGCTTCGTGCTCGACCTGCTCGCCGACTACGGCCTGGACGACTACTACCTGGAGCTGTCCACCAAGGACCCGGAGAAGTACGTCGGATCCGACGAGGTGTGGGAGGAGGCCACCGAGACGCTGCGCGAGGTCGCCGAGGCGTCCGGGCTGACGCTGGTGCCCGACCCGGGCGGCGCGGCGTTCTACGGTCCGAAGATCTCGGTGCAGGTCAAAGACGCGCTGGGCCGCAGCTGGCAGATGTCGACCATCCAGCTCGACTTCAACATGCCCGACCGGTTCGAGCTGGAGTACACCGCCCCGGACGGCACCCGGCAGCGCCCGGTGCTCATCCACCGGGCGCTGTTCGGCTCGATCGAGCGCTTCTTCGGTGTGCTGACCGAGCACTACGCCGGCGCCTTCCCGGCCTGGCTGGCGCCGGTGCAGGTGGTCGGAATCCCGGTCGCCGATCAGCACGTGGAAT
>CAYNJD010000077.1:0-12029 GCA_964397355.1 uncultured Mycobacterium sp.
CCACCGGTCGCAGGTCCACCCGGCCGCCGGCATACCCGGTCTGCGGCGACACCAGGACGTTGCGGATCAGCTCGTGGCTGGGGCAGGGCAGCAGGCCGGTGTCGCGCAGCGCGGCGATGACGCCGGGCGCCAGCCGCCCGTCGCACCCGGGCAGCCCGCGCAGCTGCAGGTTGGCCCGCTTGGTCAGGTATACCCGGCCATCGCCGAAGGCGGCGCTGACCTCGAGCAGCCGGGCCAGCGCGACCGACGGCAGCCGCCCACCGATCAGCCGCAGCCGCACCAGCAGCCCGTCGTCGGCCGGCCACGGCCGCAGCACGCCGGGGCAGCGATCGGCGCGCACTCTGGCCTTCATGGTGGATCAGGCTATGGGATCGCGTGGCGGCGCGGCCGACATGGCGCCGGTGCGGGTGCGGCTGCGGTGTTGACTGTGCGTTGAGGGTGGAATCCGGCGGCGAAACGCGCCGTAGCCGCACACTCGATCACATCGAGATTCAGTCCCCGCCCAGCGCCGCCACGGCGGGACCGAACATGGTGTTCTTGATCGCGCCCAGCGTGCCCGGGTCCTTGCCGGCCAGCGGGCGCAGCAACTCGACCGCGGCCGGGGTGACCTCGCCCTCGCCGGCGGTGGCATCCACGATGCCGGCCTCACCCGCGTCCACCCCGCCGAACCGGCGGCCGGTGGTCATCGACGCCACCGCGGCCGGCGGCGCGAGCTTGGCCTGGATCAGCGCGGCCATGCCGGGGGTGAACGGAATCCGGATGTCGACCTCGGGGAAGCAGAAGAAGCCGCGGTCGGCGCGCATCACCCGGAAGTCGTGGGCGATCGCCAGCATCGCGCCGGCGCCGAACGCGTGGCCGACCACCGCCGCCGCGGTGGGGATCGGCAGCGTCAGCACCTTCGCCAGCAGCGCGTGCACCCGCCCGACGTACCAGTCCAGCCGGTCGCCGTGGGCGCCCAGCCAGTCCAGGTCCAGGCCGTTGGTGTAGAACTTGCCGCCCGCGGTGGTGACCAGGCCCGCCGCGCCGGCGGCCACCACGTCGTCGAGCAGCCGGTCGATCTCATCGAGGAACTCCGGGGAGAACCGGTTCTCGTCGTCGCCGAGGTCCAGTACGGCGATCTTGTCGTCATAGGTCAGGTTCACTCAGGTGGGTCCTTTCTCCGGTCCTACGGCCAGAACGGCCCGCACCGCGGCGTGCAGCTGGGTGCGGGCGCATGTGCTGCCCAGCCGGTTGCGGCTGAGCACGATCGCGGTGGGCAGGTCGACGACGCAGGTGGTGATGGTGTCGACGGCGGCGGCGTCGCGGCGGCCCCACAGCCCGGTCGTCAGCCGGATCAGCAGCCCGACCAGGTCGGCGGCCACTCCGCGCAGCGCCCCGGCGACCTCCTCGGGCAGCTCTTCGGCCAGCAGGTCATCATGGCGGACCTCGACAAGCAGCCGGGAGGCGTCCGGATGGCGTTCGGCGAAGGCCACCGGGGCATCGGCGGCGGCGATCACGGCGTCGGCCGGTCCCGGCGCGGCATCCACCAGCTCACCCTGCACCGCCAGGAACCGGCGGGCGGCCCGCAGCCAGGCGGCCGCCACCAGACCGGCACGCGACCCGAACCCATGGTAGACCGCGCCGTTGGAGACGCCGGTCGCCTCGCCGACCGCGCGGATCGTCACCGCCGCGGCGCCGGATCGCGCCGCCAGCGACTCGACCGCGTCCAGCACCCGGCCGGGGTCGTGTACGCGTGGCCGGGCCATGCCGGACACCGTAACAGAGCGATTGCTCTGTTACCAGGGTGCGGTCGGCGCCGCCCGGGCGTGACAGGATCGAACGATCATGAGCACTCGCCGATCTCGCCCCGTCGTCTTCTCCGGCGTCCAGCCCACCTCGGCGTCACTGCACCTCGGCAACGCGCTGGGGGCCATCACCCACTGGGCGGAACTCCAGGACGATCACGACGCGCTGTTCTGCGTCGTGGACATGCACGCCATCACCGTCCCGGGCTGGGACCCCGAGACGCTGCGCCGCAGCACCCTGGTGACGGCCGCGCAGTACCTGGCGCTGGGTATCGACCCGGCCCGCAGCGCGATCTTCGTGCAGAGCCACGTGCCTGCACACGCCGAACTGGCCTGGGTGCTGGGCTGTTTCACCGGTTTCGGGCAGGCCTCGCGGATGACGCAGTTCAAAGACAAGTCGACCAAGCAGGGTTCGGACGCCACCACCGTGGGCCTGTTCACCTACCCTGTGCTCATGGCCGCCGATGTGCTGCTCTACGACACCGACGTGGTCCCGGTGGGTGAGGACCAGCGCCAGCATCTGGAGCTGGCGCGCGACGTCGCGCAGCGCTTCAACTCCCGGTTCCCGGACACCTTCGTGGTGCCCGAGCCGATGATCCCGAAGGCCACCGCCAAGATCTACGACCTGGCCGACCCGACCTCCAAGATGAGCAAGTCGGCGGCCACCGACGCCGGGCTGATCAGCCTGCTCGACGATCCGAAGGTCAGCGCCAAGAAGATCCGTTCGGCGGTCACCGACTCCGAGCGCGAGATCCGCTACGACCCGCAGGCCAAGGCCGGGGTGTCGAACCTGCTGACGATCCAGTCCGCGATCACCGGGGAAAGCGTCGAGAAGCTGGTGGCCGGCTACGCCGGCCGCGGCTACGGCGACCTGAAGAAGGAGACCGCCGAGGCCGTCGCCGAGTTCGTGACGCCGATCAAGGCCCGCGTCGACGAACTGCTCGCCGACCCCGCCGAGCTCGAGTCGGTGCTGGCCGCCGGCGCGGAGCGGGCGCGGGCGGTGGCCGCCAAGACCATCGCGCGGGTGTACGACCGGGTCGGATTCCTCTCGCCGGCATGAGCAAGGACGTGACGGAGCAATCCAAGCCCGGCATCATCGACCGGCTGCGGGCGCGCTACGGCTGGTTCGACCACGTGATGCGCGCGCAGGGGCGCTACGACGAGTGCCAGGGCAACTTCTTCGCCGCCGGGATGAGCTACTACACCATCTTCGCGTTGTTCCCGCTGACCATGGTCGGGTTCTCCGTCAGCGGTTTCCTGCTGTCGCGGCGGCCCGATCTGCTCGACGACATCACCCGCCGGATCAAGCAGTCCATCCCCGGCGAGTTCGGCGATCAGCTGGTCACCTTGATGGATTCGGCGATCTCCTCGCGTGCCTCGGTCGGGGTGATCGGCCTGGCCACCGCCGCCTGGGTGGGCCTGACGTGGATGGCCAACCTGCGCGAGGCGCTCTCGGAGATGTGGGAGACACGTTCGGACAAACCGGGTTTCGTTTCGGGCAAGCTCTCGGATCTGGTCGCGATGATGTGGGCGTTCGGCGCCATGGCCGTCACGGTCGCGCTGACCGCCGTGGCCGAACCGAAGCTGATGCGCAAGATTCTGCACTGGCTGGGCGTGCCCGACTTCAGCCTGCTGGGCGGGCTGCTGCGGGTCGCGTCGGTGGTGATGGCGTTGGCGGTGTCGTGGCTGCTGTTCACCTGGATGATCGCCCGGCTGCCCCGCGAGCCGGTCAGCTTCGCCAGTGCGGCGCGGGCCGGTGCGATTGCCGCCGTCGGCTACGAAGTGTTCAAGCAGGTCGGTTCGATCTATCTGCAGTCGGTGGTCAACGGGCCGGCCGGGGCGGTGTTCGGCCCGGTGCTGGGCGTGCTGGTGTTCGCCTACATCACGGTGCGGCTGATCCTGTTCGCCACCGCGTGGGCGGCGACGTCGAAAGAGAACCTGCGCGCCGACGAGGCGACCGAGGCCGCGGGGTGACCGGTAGCCGAAACGGGTAGCACAGGCTACGGGTTCGATGCCCAGGCAGCCGACTGCCCGAGAGAGGAGCCCAGCCTTCGTGTCGAGGACTGGGGCCCGACGCGCGACACGCAACACATGTGGACTCAGATCGTCGGCAAAGTCCGGCTGACACACGCGCCGTCGGCAGCGTGACGGCCGGCTCACGGTGTCAGCACATCTCAGTCGGCGGTGCTCGCATACTCCGGATGCTTGTCGACGTAGCCCTTCACGAACGAGCAGGTCGGCACGATCCGCTTCCCGGCGGCTTTGGTGTCGGCCAGCGCGGCGGCGATCAGCTTGGTGCCCAGGCCCTGGCCGCCGAACGACTTGTCGATCTCGGTGTGGTGAAAGTCCCGGGTGTCACCGCTGTCGCGGTAGTCGGCCAGCCCGGCCCGTACCCCGTCGACGGTGATCTCGTAGCGGTGCTGCTCGGGCACATCGGTGACGGTCGGTTCGCTCATGATTCTCCTTCACTTCAGCCATGCTCCCCGGCGCATGACCCGCACCACCTGCAGGCCGGCGTTCAACACCACCAGGTTAGCCGCGGACCCCGACCGCAAAACCCCGGCGCCGTCGAGGCCCAGCGCGTGAGCCGGGGTGGACGCGCTCATCCGCGCCGCGGCGGCCAGAGCCGAGTCGTCGGCGCCGAGCAGCCCCACTGCGGCGGCGAACAGCCGGTCGGCGGTGGCCACCCCGCCGGCGATGGTGGCGGTGCCGCGCAGCCGGGCCACCCCGCCGGCGACGTCGACGTCGAGCCCGCCCAGGGTGAACGCGCCGTCGCCGACGCCGGCGGCGGCCATCGCATCGGTGACCAGGGCGACGCGGTCCGGGCCGGCGGCCGCCACCACGTGGGCGACCACGCCCGGGTGCAGGTGCACGCCGTCGGCGATCAGCTCGACGGTCACCCGCGGGTCGTCCAGCAGCGCCGGCACCGGGCCCGGATCACGGTGATGCAGCGCCCGCATCGCGTTGAACAGATGGGTCGCCACCGTCGCACCGGCGTCGATCGCGGCCCGCGCCTGCTCGTATCCGGCGTCGGTATGTCCCACGGCCACCACGATTCCCGCGTCAACCAGCCGCCGGATGGTGACGATGGCGCCGGGGCGCTCGGGCGCTAAGGTGACCATCCTTATCGCGCCGTCCCCGGCGGCCAGCAGTGCCTCGATCTCGGCCGGCTCGGGGTCGCGCAGCCACCCGGGGTCATGCGCGCCGCAGTGCGCCCGGCTCAGCCACGGCCCCTCCAGGTGGATACCGTCGATCACCCCGCGCCGGGTCGCATCCGCCAGCGTGCGCACCTGGGCCAGCAGCGTCTCGGGGGCCGCGGTCACCAGGCTGGCCAGCCCGCCGGTGGTGCCGTGGCAGGCGTGCAGCGCCGCGGCACGGTCCGGGTCATCAGCGTAGGAGACACCGCCGCCGCCGTGGCAGTGCATGTCGATAAAGCCCGGCGCCACAACGCAATCGGCGAAGTCGGCGTCGGCCGCCACCGGTGGCGATCCGGCTCCGCAGTCGGCGATCCGGCCGTCGGACACCGACACCCAGCCGGGCCGGCGGACCAGGCCGTCGAGTATCACGGCGCCGGCGGCGATCACGGGCACGCCGACGCACCGATCCCCGGTGCGGCCGCATCTTGCGCGGGCCAGCGTCCACCGTTCTCCCAGAAGTGCCGGATGTCTTCCAGCTGACGGCCTTTGGTCTCCGGGGCGTAGCGGTACACGAAGCCCAGGCTGAGCAGCGCCAGCGCCCCGAACACCGCGAACGTCGCCGCACCGCCCAACGAGGTGAGCATGGTCAGAAACACCCCGGCCACGATCGCGTTGGCCACCAGGTCCGAGGTGAGCATCGCCGAGGACCCCATCGACCGCAGCCGGGCCGGCAGGCTCTCCCCGGCATACACCCATACCAGCGAGCCGAACCCGAACGTGTAGCCGACGGTGAACAGCAGCACCCCGCCGAACTTGACCGCCGCCAGTGCCTCACCGAATCGGGGGCCGGCGGCGAACACCGCGATCAGCATCGCGTTGGCGAGCACCATGGTGGCGATTCCGGTCAGCAGGATCGGCCGCCGGCCCACCCGGTCGATCAGGGCCAGCGAGACGAACATCGCCGCCAGCGCGGCGACCTGCACCAGCGCCGGCAGCACCAGCAGCGCGAAATCGCCTTCGAAGCCCATCTTCTCGAACAGCCGGGGACTGTAGTAGACGATCGCGTTGATGCCGGTGATCTGGATGAAGAAGCCCAGCGTCACCACGAACAGTGTCGCCCGCAGGTAGGGCGGCCGTAGCATCTCGCGCAGCACCCCGACCCCACCGGCCTGCTCCTCGGCCAGCGTCCGGCTGATCTCGGCCAGCTCGAATTGCGCGTCGGCGCCGGGTTCGATGCGCAGCAGCGCGCGGTGCGCGTCGTCGGTGCGGCCCTTGAGCAGATACCAGCGGGCGGTGTCGGGGATGCGGGTCAGCAGCAGCGTCACCAGCACGGCGGGCACCGCGGCCAGGCCCAGCATCGCCCGCCAGTTGGCGGCGTCGGCCAGCAGGTAGGCGCACAGGTAGCCGGCGATGATCCCGATCACAGTGGCCGCCCCGTAGGCGACCAGCAGCGCACCGCGGGCGTCGGCCGGCGCCGACTCGGCCACGAACACCGGGACCACCACCACCGACACCCCGATGGTGACGCCGAGCAGCAGGCGCGCCACGGTCAGCATCGGTATCGACGTCGCCGCCGCCCCCAGCAACGCGAAGACCGCATAGGCGATGGCCACCGACACCATCGATTTCTTGCGCCCGATCGCGTTGGCCAGCCACCCGCCCGCCACCGCGCCGGCGATCTCGCCGATCACCGTCGCGGTGGCCACCATCTCCTGCTGGGCGGCGGTCAGCCCGAAGTCGGCCTCGATGAACAGCAGTGCGCCGGCGATATTGGACAGGTCGTAGCCGTAGATCACGCCGACGCTGGCGGCGGCCACGCCGACCAGCAGCGCCAGCGGCGAGGATCGGCGCAGTTCCCCGATGCGGCCCATCTACGTCACGGTAGGGGATGGGGCCGGGCTACCGGATGCCCGAGTCGTGGCGGTCGGCCAGCGTCGCGTACCAGTAGGTCAGCCCGGCCGCGACGAACTCGACGACGCACGCCGCGGTGAACGTCGGATGGGGCATGCCGGCGTCGGCCATCGATATCAGCCGCGACACCCCCAGCAGCGCCATGGTGGCGGCCAGCAGCCGCACCGCCCCGGCCGGGATCGGTGTCCGCCGGAACGCCTCGAGGTAGCCGACGCCGAACCCGATCAGCAGTGCGCCGGCAGCCCTGCTCTCGCTGTCCACGGTGGCGTTGACCTGCTGGCCGTCCGGGATCGAATCCAGCGAGAACGCCATCCGGCTCAAGCCGATCAGGATCAGCAGGAACCCGGCGAACCAGCCGAATAGCCGCAGCGCCCGGATCACCAGCTCGCCCCGGTACCGGGCCGCCGGTTCACCGCCCGGGCGGCCATGATGAGCCCGAACACGATGATCGTGCCGAAGATGGCCACCCCGACCCGCACCGGCACGGTGTCGTCGGACGGTGCCAGCGGCATGGCCTGCGGGTTCGGGCCGTCGGGGGCGCGGGGTGCCAGCAGCGCCGGGTCGGGTTCGATCAGCGTCCCGACCCGGGTGCCGGGCGGGGTGGCGAAGCCGTAGTCGAGCAGCTGGGCGGCCTGCTGCCAGGGGGCGATCGGCTGCCGGGTGCCGCGCAGCAGCACCGCCACCAGCCGCCGTCCGTCCCGGGTGGCCGCGCCCACGAACGTCTGCCCGGCGTCGTCGGTGTAGCCGGTCTTGCCGCCGAGCGCGCCCGGGTAGTTGTAGAGCAGCTGGTTGTCGTTCTCCAGCACGTAGCCGGGCACGTCGCCGTAGCCGGGGAAGTCGAAGTTGCGGGTCGCGACGATGGCCGCGAACGCCGGGTTGTTCCAGGCGTAGCGGTAGAACAGCCCGATGTCGTAGGCCGATGTGCTCATCCCCGGCCCGTCCAGCCCGGACGGGGTGGCGGCGCGGGTGTCGCGGCCGCCCAGCTTGGCGGCCAGCGCGTTGATCTTGCCCAGTGCCACGTCCATGCCGCCCAGCTGGGTGGCCAGCGCGTGCGCGGCGTCGTTGCCCGAGCCCATCAACAGCCCGTGCAGCAGCTGGTTGACGGTGAAGTTGCCGCCCGGCGCGACGCCGACCTTGGTGCCTTCGACGGCGGCGTCCTCGGGGGTTCCGGCGACGACCTTGCCGGGGTCGAGTTCGTTGAGCGACGCCATCGCGGTCAGCACCTTGATCACGCTGGCGGGCCGGTGCCGGCCGTGCGGGTCCCTGGCGGCGATCACCGCGCCGCTGTCCAGGTCGGCGACCAGCCACGCCTCGGCCGAGACGTCGCCGGGCACCGGCGGAGTGTCCGGCGCGGCGACGATGCCGCAGCCGGCCAGCGCCTCCCCGCCGACCGGGGTGGCGGGCACCGGCAGCGGCAGCGGCGGGTCACCGGCCTGCGGCACCTCCGAGGCGTCCACCGCCGGCGGCGTGCTGACCTTGTAGGGGCAGTTGACGGTTCCCGCGTTGAGGCCGGGGGTGGGGTCGGCGGTGGCCAGCGGTGTGGCGAGGGTGAGGAAACCCGCCGCCACCAGGGCCGTCGCCGAGCGCATCCAAGTCATCGTGAGTGCAGGGTAGGCGAACGAGGCGGCGAACTCGGGGAGCCACGCTGTGACAGATGGTGCGCAAGTTACAGCAGGAGGCTACAGCTGGAAGTACGCCAGCCCCGATCCACCGATGCGGCCCAGCCACAGCCGATCGCCGGCCTCGACCACCCCGGTGGCCAGCCCGAACCTTTCATCGGTGCTGCGGAACTGCTGCAGCACCCGGCCGTCGTCGGCGTCGAAGGCCACCACCCACACCACCGGCTTCGGATCGGGCAGCCAGCGGTAGGGCAGCAGCCGCCACAGCAGCGAGCGCAGCACCGGCGCACGCGGGCTGAGCCAATCCGACAGCGCGTTGGGTTCCGACACCATCGCCACCCAGATCCGGCCGTCGCGTCCGGTGGAGATGTTGTCGGGATGGCCGGGCAACTCGCTGACCAACGAGGTGATCGAGCCGCGGCGGGGTCCGGTCAGCCAGTACTTGGACAGCCGGCGTCCGGTGGTCTCGGCGAACACCACCGCCGATTCGTCGGCGGTCAGCGTGACGCCGTTGGCGAAATGCAGTCCGTCGGCCAGCACCGTCGCCTTCCCGTGGGGGGCCAGTTGCATCAGCGATCCGCTGGCCCGCGCCTCGATCACCGATGCCTTGTAGTACTCGTAGTGGAACCGGTTGGTGGACTCGGTGAAATAGATGGTGCCGTCGGTGGATTCGACCGCGTTCGAGCAGAACGTCAGCGGATGCCCGGCCACGTGGCTGACCAGGGTTTCCAGCTGCGAGGTCTGGGGGTCGTAGCGCAGCAGGCCGCGGTGGCTGTCGCAGATCAGCAGCCGGTGGTCGTGGGTGAAGGCCAGCCCCAGCGGGCGCCCGCCGGTGTCGGTCACCACCTTCGGCGCGGTGCCGTCGGGTTCGACGGTGATGATGCGCCCGTCCTCGACACCGGTCCAGATGGCGCCGTCGGCGTCGACGACGACGTCCTCGGGCGCGGTGCCGGGAACGTCGACGAGTCGCAGCGCCGGGGTGGGGTCCGGTGGGGGCAGCGGTCGCGTCGGCGGGGGCCGCCAGCGGACCGGGGAGATGCGGGGCTTGGCCATGGCTGCATTGTGTCGCGGGGAGGGTTGGGCGCGGGGCCGACCGGGCGAATCCGATTCGCGCCTAGGCTGGTGCAATGACTGCGGCGGTGGAGGACTTCGAGGCGCTGCGGCCTCACCTGCTGGCGGTGGCCTACCGGCTGACCGGGCTGTTCGCCGACGCCGAGGACATCGTGCAGGAGGCCTGGCTGCGCTTCGACGCCGCCGGTCGCGAGCACATCGACGACCCGCGGGCCTGGTTGACGACGGTGGTCAGCCGGCTCGGGCTGGACCGGCTGCGGTCGGCGTCGCGGCGGCGGGAATCCTATGCCGGCGAATGGCTTCCGGAACCGGTGGTGACCGGCGTCGACGAATCCGACCCGTTGGCGGCGGTGGTGGCCGGGGAAGACGCCCGGTTCGCCGCGATGGTGGTGCTGGAGCGCCTCACACCGGATCAGCGGGTGGCGTTCGTGCTGCACGACGGGTTCGCGGTGCCGTTCGGTGAGGTCGCCGCCGTGCTGAACACCAGCGAAGCAGCCGCCCGGCAACTGGCGTCGCGCGCCCGGCGCGCCGTCGCCGCCGATCCGCCGCCGCAACCCGATCCGGCGCACGCCGAGGCGGTCGGGTCGTTGATGGCTGCGATGGCCGCCGGTGACCTGGAGGCGGTGGTGGCGCTGCTGCATCCCGACGTGACGTTCACCGGCGACGCGAACCGCCGGGCACCGACCGCGGTGCGGGTCATCCGCGGCCCGGAGAAGGTGGCCCGGTTCCTGTTCGGCCTGGCACGCCGTTACGGCCCGACGCTGGTCAGCGCGAACCAGCTGGCGCTGGTCAACGGCGAGCTGGGCGCCTACACCGCGGGGGCGCCCGCCGTCGACGGGTACGCCGAGTTGATGCCGCGCGTGACCGCGATGACGGTGCGCGACGGGCTGGTCTACGCCGTCTGGGACATCGCCAACCCGGACAAGTTCACCGGAACTCCGCTGCGGGATGCGAACCGGACGATTGGAGCATGACCATGCCGGGTAAAACCGTGAACATGTTGAGCACCTTGATGTTCCGCGCGATGGACAAGCTGCGCCACCGCGACGCCTTCGAGATCGGCAGCCCTACCGGCACCGACTTCACCGGCTTCGACAAGACCCGCCAGATCGTGCTCGTGACGTTCAAACGCTCCGGTGAGGCGGTGCCCAGCCCGATCAACCACGGCGTCGACGGCGGCAAGATCTATGTGCGCACCGACCCCACCACCGGCAAGGCCAAACGGATCCGCAACAACCCCGACGTCGTGGTGGTGCCCAGCGACCTGCGGGGGCGGCCCAAGGGGGAGCCGGTGGCGGGCGTCGCCAGGATTCTGCCCGAGTCCGAACACCCGCACGCCGAACAGGTGATCGCCGCCAACTGGAGCCTGCCGATGAAGATCTTCGAACGCACCCTGGACAAGGGCAGCATGGCGGCGGGGATCCCGATCGCCTACATCGAGATCAGGCCGGCCCGGTAGGGCCGTCCAGCCAGGGCACCCGGCAGGCGTCCCCGGAGCTGAACCCCTGCTCGGTGATGCCCAGCGCCGAGTACATCCGGGCGCGCATGTTCTCGATCCCGATCTGATACGTCAGCTCGATGACGCCGTCGTCGCCGAACCGCCGGCGCAGATCGGCGACCTGCTCGTCGGTGACGGAGTGCGGGTCGGTGGTGACGGCGTCGGCGTAGGCGATGGCGGCCCGTTCGTCGTCGGTGAAAAGTGGAGAAGTCGCGTGATTATCGATCTCTTTGAGCCGCTCCGTGTCCAGGCCCTCCAGCCGGCTCAGCATGGCGCCGAAGTCGACGCACCACGAGCAACCGATGGTGCGGGCGGTCCAGAACACCGCCAGGTCGCGCACCCCGGCGGGCAGCTTGCGCGACGCCGACTGCAGCAGGCCTTCGTGCACGGCGTTGGCCACCAGCAGTCGCGGGTGGTGCGCGGCGACGGCGAACGGCTCCGGCACCTCGCCGAAGCGGCGCTTGGTGTAGCGGTACATGGCGCGCACCAGCGGGTTGGCTTTCTTGGGGGGCAGCGGTTCGATGCGTGGTTGGGTAGTCATACCCGTTAGACGAGACAGCCCGCGAAAGTGTGACGGCCCGCGCTCACAGCAGGAACGGCACCAGCGCCTTGCGGTCGGTGGGGTAGTCGGCGAACTTCTGCTGATACCACCGATGCGTCTGCAAGGCCCGCGGGATCAGGTTGCCGGCGGTGATCAAAAGGATCACGACACCGGGCAGTGCCCAGGTCAGCACCGCGAAACCGGTCCAGGCGATCAGCTCGCCCAGGTAGGCCGGGCTGGTGACGAACCGGAAACCGCCGCCGAAGGGGATCCGGTACTCAGCCGCGCCTGGATTGTTCTTGTCGCGCAGGTTCCGCACGATCGACTCGGAGTTGACCAGCAGCGCGAAACCGCACAGGTAGATCACCAGGCCCACCACGAATCGCGGATCGGTCAGCCAGCCGGGGCCGTATTGCCCCAGGTAGTCGTGGCTGAACAGCGCCCCGTTGAGGTAGCCGTGCATGGTGG
>CAYNJD010000078.1:0-11987 GCA_964397355.1 uncultured Mycobacterium sp.
GACGACGTCACGTTGTTCGAGTACGTCAAGCGCAACAACCGGGAGACCGGTGAGGCGCTGGTCGGAATCCAGTTGGGGTCGGCGGCCGACCTCGAGGGGCTGCTGTCTCGGATGCGGGCCTCGGAGATCGACGTCGAACCGCTGGAGCCGGGCGCGCCGGCGTACCGCTTCCTGCTGTAGCAGCCGGCTCGTCGGGCGCGCGCCGCTGACCGGGTAGCCCTGTCGTCATGGTTTCATCAGAGACGATGCACATGGACGAAACAGAAGTCCGCCGGGTGCTGGACGTCGCGCTGCGGTTCGGGCAGCTGCTGCTGGGCTCGCAGGCCGGCACCGCCGATGTGGCGTCGAGTGTGCTGGCCATCGCCACCGCCTACGGATTGCCGCAGACCCAGGTGGACATCATGGCGAACTCCATCCGGGTATCGGTGCCCCGCGGTGTGCCCGGGGCGCCGGTCACCGCGATGTACCTGGTGCAGTCGCGCTCGCTGGACTACACCCGACTGCAGCTGGCCACCGACCTGGCCCAACACGTGGTGAACACCACGCCGGACCCGGAGTGGGTGAAAGAGCAGCTGGACATCGTCACCCGGGCCGATCACCCCTACCCCCGCTGGGTGGCCACCGCCGGCTGGGCGGTCATGGCCGGCAGCTTCTCTGTGCTGATCGGCGCGGGCCCGCTGGTGGCAGTGATCTCGGCGGTGACCACCGCCCTGATCGACCGCGTCGGGCGGGTGCTCAACCGCTGGCAACTGCCGTTCCTGTTCCAGCAGGTGGTCGCGGCGGCGGTGGCCACCGGCGTCGCCATCGGCCTGCACGCCGTGGGGTGGCTACCCGAGGGGACCCCGATGGCCCCGGTGGTCGCGGCCAACATCGTGGTGCTGTTGTCGGGTCTGGCCACCGTCGGCTCGGTGCAGGACGCCATCACCGGCTATCAGCTCACCGCCGTCTCCCGCGGCATGGACATCGTGCTCTCGTCGGTCGGCATCCTGGTCGGCGTCTCCATCGCCGTGCGCATCGGCGGGCTGTTCGGTGCCCACGTCCACGTCAGCTCGCAATTGCCGGTCGCGGTGTTGGGCATGCCGGTGTATGTGCTGGCGGGGGCGACCGGCGCGGCGGCCGCGGCCATCGCAGGCTATGCCCAGTTCAAGGCGGCGGCGGCGGCCGGCATCGCCGGCGGGACCGCGGCGCTGATCTTCTTCGTGCTGCAACTGGTGCAGGCCAACCCGATTGTGAGTTCGTTCGTGGCCGCCGCGGCGACCGGCCTGGTCGGCTCCCTGCTCGCGCCGCGTCTGGCGGTCACGCCGCTGGTGACCATCATGGCCGGCATCATCCCGCTGGTGCCCGGGCTGACGCTGTTCCGGGGCTTCGTGCAGTTCGTCAACGGGCAGCCCAACGCCGGCGGCACACTCGGGCTGGCGGTCGGGTTGGCCTTGGCGCTCGGCGCCGGCGCGGTGCTGGGCCCACTGCTGGCGCCCTCGGTGCGGCATGAACTCGGCCGCTACCGCCTGCCTGGCCGGGGGCGCACGAGCCGACGCATCCGCAGCCCCTACCGGATTCCGCAGCTGGCCGGTATTCGCTACCTCGGGCGGCGGTCACCTCAATAGCGTTCGGGCTACGGCGGCTCAGCCGGTCTTCTGCAGGATGATCAGCGAGCGGGCTCCGACCGTCACAGCCTGACCCGCCTCGACCGTGAAGTCGCTGCTGCCGGTGGCTTCGGCGGTGTCGATCACCGCGGTCCATCGCTGGGCGTAGTCGGTGTTGGGGGTGACGAAGTCCACCGGGGTCTCACCGGCGTTGAAGCACAGCAGAAACGAATCGTCGATGATGCGCTGGCCGCGCGCATCGGGTTCGGGCAGCGCCTCGCCGTTGAGGAAAACCATGACGCACCTGCCGAATTCGCTGTCCCAGTCCTGCTGGGTCATCTCGTCCCCGGACGGTGTCAGCCAGGCGATGTCACGCACCTCGTCGCCGCCGCGGATCGGCCGGCCCTCGAAGAACCGGCGCCGGCGAAACACCGGATGCGCGGTGCGCAAGGCGGTCAACGTCCGGGTGAAGGTGAGCAGGTCGGCATTGCGCTCGGCCAGCGACCAGTCCATCCAGGACAGCTCGGAGTCCTGGCAGTAGACGTTGTTGTTGCCGCGCTGGCTGCGCCCCATCTCGTCGCCGTGCGCGATCATCGGGGTGCCCTGGCTGATCAGCAGGGTGGCCATGATGTTTCGGACCTGGCGTGCCCGCAGCGCCAGGATGGCCGGATCGTCGGTCGGGCCCTCGACGCCACAGTTCCACGACCGGTTGTAGCTTTCGCCGTCGCGGTTGTCCTCGCCGTTGGCTTCATTGTGTTTCTCGTTGTAGGACACCAGATCTGCCAACGTGAACCCGTCGTGGCAGGTGACGAAGTTGATGCTGGCGCTGGGACGGCGACCGGTCGCCTCGTACAGGTCCGACGAGCCGGTCAACCGGGAGGCGAACTCGCCGAGCGTCTCCGGTTCGCCGCGCCAGTAGTCGCGCACGGTGTCGCGGTACTTGCCGTTCCACTCCGTCCACAGCCCGGGGAAGTTGCCGACCTGATAGCCGCCCTCGCCGACATCCCACGGCTCGGCGATCAGCTTGACCTGGCTGACCACCGGATCCTGTTGCACCAGGTCGAAGAAGGCCGACAGCCGGTCGACGTCGTGCAGTTCGCGGGCCAGCGTCGAGGCCAGGTCGAAGCGGAATCCGTCGACGTGCATCTCGGTCACCCAGTAGCGCAGTGAGTCCATGATCAGCTGCAGGGTGTGCGGATGGCGGGCGTTGAGGCTGTTACCGGTACCGGTGTAGTCGGTGTAGAACCGCGGATCCTCCTCGGACAGCCGATAGTAGGCGGCGTTGTCGATACCGCGGAAGTTCAGCGTCGGTCCCAGATGGTTGCCCTCGGCGGTGTGGTTGTAGACCACGTCCAGGATCACCTCGATGCCGGCCTGGTGAAAGGCGCGCACCATGGCCTTGAACTCCGCCACCGCGCCACCGGCCTGGCGGCTGGCCGCGTACGAGTGGTGCGGCGCGAAGAACCCGAACGTGTTGTATCCCCAGTAGTTCCGCAACCCCAACTGCAGCAGCCGATGGTCGTGCAGGAACTGGTGCACCGGCATCAGTTCGATCGCGGTCACGCTCAGCGACTTGAGGTGGTCGATGATCACCGGGTGCGCCAGGCCGGCGTAGGTGCCGCGCAGTTCTGCCGGAATGCCCGGATGGGTCTGGGTCATGCCCTTGACGTGCGCCTCGTAGATGATCGTCTCGTGATACGGGGTGCGCGGTGACCGGTCGGTCGCCCAGTCGAAGAACGGGTTGATCACCACGCTGGTCATGGTGTGGCCCAGCGAGTCCAGCGCCGGGGGAGGGCCGTCCCCGTCGGGGTCGCCCAGGTCATAGGAGAACAGCGCCGGACCGAAGTCGAAGTCGCCGTGGAACGCCTTGCCGTACGGGTCCAGCAGCAGCTTGCTGGGATCGCAGCGTTGCCCCGCGGCCGGATGGAACGGGCCGTGCACCCGGTATCCGTAGCGCTGGCCCGGCTCGACACCGGGCAGGTAGGCGTGCCAGACGTAGCCGTCGACCTCGTCGAGACCGATCCGGGTCTCGGTGTTGTCGGGGTCGTCGATCAGGCACAGCTCGACGCGTTCAGCCACCTCGGAGAAGAGCGCGAAGTTGGTTCCGGCTCCGTCGTAGACGGCGCCGAGCGGATAGCTGTGGCCGGGCCAGACCGTGGGCACCGACGGACCCGGGACCGACTCAGCCGACGACACCGCTCGACCTTATCGGTTTTCGGCGCCGCCGCCGACGAGCGCGGCCGGTGTCACCACCAGCCGGTAGCCGCACCCATCTGCCGGCCGAGCTCACCGGTCATGGTCCGCATGTAGGTCGCCGAGAGGTGATGGGAGTCGTGATAGATCAGCACATTGCCCTCCACGGCCCGGCAGATGTCGACGTCGCACACGGCGTTGGACAGGTCCAGCGGTTTGAGCAGCGGGAACCGGCCGACGAAATCGAGCGTCGGGTTGCGGTCGACGAGAACCTCGGAGCGTTTGATGCCGCAGGACACCGCGTCGCCGCCGGAGGCCAGGCAGTCCGCCGGCTGGAACGGTTCGCCGTCGCGCACCAGCCACGGCGTGTCACGCACCCCGAGAATCGGGATGTTGTTCTCCGACAGCCTTTTCCAGATGCCGATGTAGGTGCCCGGCATCACGTCGCCGGGCTTGATGTTCCACGGCCGGGTGGCGGTGGTGAACACGTAGTCCGGGTGGTCGGCGATCAGCTTGTCCATGGTCTTGCCCACCCAGGTGTAGCACTGCGGGTAGGGGGCGTTGTTGCCCATGATCAGCGGGACCTTCTCGGTGGACAGCGGGCAGCCCATCTTGAGGTAGGTGACCACCTTGAAGTGGTGCTTCTGGCCGAGGATGTCCAGCGCGGGCAACCAGTGCTCGGCGTGCGAGCCGCCGGCCAGCGCGACGGTTCGGGTGGCCTCCGGGTCGCCGTAGGTGCAGTTGATCAGCGCCGGATTGGTGAAGGTGCTGATGCAGCCGTCCCGGGTGGAGCGCGGCAGATCCTTCTTGGCCTCCAGGATGGTGGGCCGCATCCGCAGCTTGGGTACGCGCTGGTGCTTGAGCAGGGCGCGGGCGCCCGGGTAGTCGTCCTTGTTGAGCCGCACCAGTTCCTTGCCGCTGGCGCGCTGCACGGTGACGTGCTCCCGCCAGGTGAACGATGTCGCCGTCAGCGCCACCCCCAGCAGCACCACCGTGGAACCCAGCGCCAGGGTCGGGCGTTTCCACCAGCCGGCCGACGGCTTGCGCCACGGAATGGTCAGCACCGGTGTCGGTCCGGCGCCGGCCGGTGCCCGGTAGCGCAGCGGATCCTCGACGAGCCGGGTGGTCAGGTAGGCCAGCACACCGGAGGCCAGCAGGATCGCGGCGCCCTCGAGCACTGTGGCGTGCCGGTGGCCGGTGTAGGACAGCCAGAAGATCAGCAGCGGCCAGTGCCACAGGTACAGCGAGTAGGCCATCGCGCCCAGCGTCACCAGCGGCCCGGTCGCCAGCCAGCGGTTCGGCCACGGCAGTTTGCCGCTGGTGCTCGGATGTGCGTGCCGGTTGGCGCCGGCCAGGATGAACGCCACCGTGGCACCGACCGGCACCAGTGCCCACGGGCCGGGGAACTCCCGCACGCCCTCGATCAGGGCCCCGCAGCTCAGAATCGCCGCCAGCGCCAGCGTGCCGACGGCGGTCCGCAGCCACATCGGCCATCGGATGTAGGGGACCAGCGCACCGGCCAGTGCGCCGAGCAGCAGCTCCCAGGCGCGGGCGAAGCTGTTGTAGTAGGCCAGCGCCTGGTTGGACTGGTGCGCGACGATCGCATACCAGAACGAGGCCACCGTCAGTGCCGTGAGCAGCACCACGAAGGCCGACCGCAGCCGGGCGCCCAACACCCGTCGGAACAGGAACGCGAAGCCGAAGATCAGCAGCAGGAAGCTCAGATAGAACTGGCCCTGCACCGACATCGACCAGATGTGCTGCAGCGGGCTGACGGCTTCACCGGCACGCAGGTAGTCCGCGGCGGTGCGGGCCAGCTCCCAGTTCTGGTAGTAGCCCAAGCTGGCCAGACTCTGGTCGGCGTAGGTCTCCCAGCGGGTCTGCGGCTGGATCCAGATGGTCAGCACCGCGCAGCCGGCCAACACCACCACCAGCGCGGGCAGCAGCCGGCGGACCAGCCGGATCAGGTCGGGCACCGGTGACAGCGACGAGGACGGATTCAGCGCCACCCGCAGCAGTTTGCCGCCGAAGAAGAAGCCGGACAGCGCCAGGAAGACGTCCACGCCGCCCGACACCCGACCGAACCAGACGTGGAACACCGCCACCAACGCGATCGCGACGCCCCGCAGCCCGTCGAGGTCGTGACGGTAGAAACCCGCTTTGCGGGTGCCCATCACCGCGGCCGGCCCAGGAGCCGGAACGGGTCCGGAAACCGGTGCCGCAGGCGGTGTTGTCGCCGATCGAGGCGGGAAGAGGGCAATCATGATCGCCCGACAATCTACCTAATCGTGCTGCAGAAACCGCATTCCAAACGCTGTGACGTCGTCGGGAACCCGCGGCGTGTCTCAGGAGTCGATCACTCGCGTCAGATACGGAACCATGTTGGAGGTGCGGGCCGGCGAGACCGTGACCGCGGGATTGGTGCCCTCGATCATCTGGTTGTTGCCGAGATACAGCGCGACGCTCTGGGTTCCGCCCGGGCCGTAGCAGAGCAGGTCGCCGGGGCGGGCCTGCGCGGGCGGGACCTTGCGGCCGACGTTGCACTGTTCGCCGGAGGTGCGCGGCATCTTGATCCCGGCACCGGCGAACGCGTACTGGATCAGGCCGGACGCGTCGAACCCGACGGTGGTGGTGTCGGGGATGTCGGCTGCGGGCGGCTGCGTCGTTCCCGGCAGCGCCGGGGTGTTGCTGCCGCTCACCACGGGCCCGCCCGGAAGACCGCTGCGGCCGGTGACGTCGGTGGCAGCGCTCCGGCTGGTGGCGGCCCTGGCCCGGGCACTGTTGGTCGGTCCGGAGACGTCGCCGCCGCCGTAGACGTAGGGGACCCCGCGTTGGGACAGGGCGCGCTGGATCACGCGCTCGACGAGCTGGCTGTGGCCGGTTTGCGAAAGCGGGTCGGCGCCGGCAGGGCCGGCGGCGCTCAGCGCCGGGGCCAGTGCCGCCGCCAGTGCGGTCGCGGTGGCGCAGACGCGTTTCATCGGGAATCCCCTTTCTCGGCTGCACTACCACGGCAGCCTCATCCGTCACTTCTGTCACAAAGCCTACCGGCGGATACCCGCTGTGCACCGTCCCCGTGGAGAAATTCGGCAAGCTGTGACCCAACGGTTACGCCGGGGTGCCGCGGCGGGCCGGTCGACGGGCGTTCTGCCTGCTAACCGGTCCGGTGCACTGCACTACTGTCGTCAGTCATGGCCGCGTTGAGTCCCGAGCAGATCAGCGCCATCGACACCGCACACCTGTGGCACCCCTACAGCACGATCGGCGCCGAGACGCCGGCCCCGACGGTGGCGGTGGCAGCCCGGGGGGCATACCTGACACTGATCGTCGATGGCGCGCCGGTCGATGTGCTCGACGCGATGAGCTCCTGGTGGACCGCGATCCACGGCCACGGCCACCCGACACTGGACGCCGCCCTGACCGCGCAGCTGGCCACCATGAGCCACGTCATGTTCGGCGGTCTCACCCATGAACCCGCCGCCCGGCTGGCCCGGCTGCTGGTCGACATCACCCCGCCGGGGCTGGACACGGTGTTCTTCTCCGACTCCGGTTCGGTGTCGGTGGAGGTCGCCGTCAAGATGGCGTTGCAGTACTGGCGTGCCCGCGGATATCCCGGCAAGCACCGGCTGATGACGTGGCGGGGCGGCTACCACGGCGACACGTTCACCCCGATGAGCATCTGCGACCCCGACGGCGGCATGCACGTGCTGTGGCGCGATGTGCTGACCGCGCAGGTGTTCGCCCCGCAGGTGCCCCGCGACTACGACCCGGCCTACAGCGCGGCCTTCGAGGCGCAACTGCGGCGGCACCGCGACGAACTGGCGGCCGTGGTCGTCGAACCGGTGGTGCAGGGCGCCGGCGGCATGCGCTTTCACGATCCGCGCTACCTGACGGATCTGCGCGATGCCTGTAGCCGGCACGGCGTGCTGCTGGTCTTCGATGAGATCGCCACCGGTTTCGGCCGCACCGGTGAGTTGTTCGCCGCCGATCATGCCGGGGTCAGCCCCGACATCATGTGTGTCGGCAAGGCGCTCACCGGCGGCCACCTCAGCCTGGCGGCCACCTTGTGCAGCACCGGGATCGCCCACGCGATCAGCGGTGGGGAGGCCGGCGCGCTGATGCACGGCCCCACCTTCATGGCCAACCCGCTGGCCTGCGCGGTGTCGGTGGCCAGCACCGAGCTGCTGCTGAGCCAGGACTGGCGCGCCGCCGTGGCCGGGATCTGCTCGGGGCTGACCGCCGCACTGGAACCGGCCCGCGCCCTGCCCGGGGTCACCGACGTGCGGGTGTGCGGCGCCATCGGGGTCATCGAGTGCGAGCACCCGGTGGACCTGGCGGTGGCCACCCCGATTGCGCTGGCTCACGGGGTGTGGCTGCGCCCGTTTCGCAATCTGGTGTACGCGATGCCGCCCTACGTCTGCACTCCCGACGAGATCGCCAGGATCGGTGCCGCGATGGTCGGCGTGGTCCGTGCCTTAGCCTGAACGGTGTTCAAGTCTTCGCAAGCATAGGGAGCGCAGCGTGACCCGCACGGAACTGTCTCCGCTGGCCTGGTTGGCCGATGTGGAACAGCAGCGCCGGCGGGCCGGGCTGCGGCGTTCGCTGCGGGTGCGGCCCGCCGTGGCCACCGAACTGGACCTGGCGTCCAACGACTATCTGGGGCTGTCCACCCATCCGGCCGTCATCGCCGGCGGCATCGAGGCGCTGCGCACCTGGGGCGGCGGCGCCGGCGGGTCCAGGCTGGTGACCGGCAACACCGTACTGCACCAGCAGTTCGAGCAGGATCTGGCCGACTTCGTCGGTGCGCCTTCGGGTTTGGTGTTCTCCTCGGGCTACACCGCCAACCTCGGCGCCGTGGTCAGCCTGTCGGGACCGGGTTGCCTGCTGGTGTCCGACGCCTACTGTCACGCCTCGCTGGTGGACGCCTGCCGGCTGTCGAAGGCGCGGGTGGTCATCACCGGCCACCGCGACGTCGACGCCGTCGCGGCGGCGCTGGCCGGCCGCACCGAACAGCGCGCCGTGGTGCTCACCGAGTCGGTGTTCAGCGCTGATGGGGCGCTGGCCCCGCTGCGCGATCTGCACCAGGTCTGCCGCCGGTACGGCGCGCTGCTGATCGTCGACGAGGCGCACGCGGTGGGGGTGCGCGGTGAGGGCGGCCGCGGACTGCTGCACGAGGTGGGGCTGGCCGGCGCGCCCGACGTGGTGATGACCACCACGCTGTCCAAGGCGCTGGGCAGCCAGGGCGGGGCGGTGCTGGGCCCGGTCGCGGTGCGCGATCACCTCATCGACGCCGCCCGGACGTTCATCTTCGACACCGGGCTGGCCCCGGCGGCCCTCGGTGCGGCCTCGGCGGCCCTGCGTGTGCTGGCCGACGAACCATCCCGGCCCGCGGACGTGTTGCGGCACGCCCGCGCGTTGGCGCAGGTCTGCGGCGTACCCGACCGCCCGGAGTCCGCGGTGGTCTCGGTGATCCTCGGTGACGCGGAGGTGGCCGTGGCCGCCGCGGTGGCCTGCCTGGACGCCGGGGTGCGGGTGGGCTGTTTCCGTCCCCCCACCGTGCCGGCCGGAACATCGCGGCTGCGGCTGACCGCGCGCGCCTCGCTGACCGCCGCCGAACTCGACCTCGCCGGGCGGGTGCTGACCGAGGTGTTACGCGACCATCCGATCGCGGTGCGATGACCGTCCTGGTCATCACCGGTACCGGTACCGGGGTCGGCAAGACCATCGCCACCGCCGCATTGGCATCGTGCGCCCGCCAGGCCGGTCTGGACGTGGCGGTGTGCAAGCCGGTGCAGACCGGCACCGCCGGCGGCGACGACGACCTGGCCGAGATCGGCCGGCTGTCGGGGGTGACGGCGCTGTCCGGAACCGCGCGCTACCCGGCGCCGCTGGCCCCGGTCGCCGCCGCGCAGCAGGCCGGGATGGCGCTGCCGGCCCGCGCCGAGTTGCTCGCGCCGATCCGCGCCGCCGACCGTCCCGGGCGGCTGACCCTGGTCGAGGGCGCCGGCGGGCTGCTGGTCGAGCTGGCCGCCGACGGTGTCACGCTGCGCGATCTGGCCGTCGACCTCGGCGCCGCCGTCCTGGTGGTGGTGGACGCCGGACTGGGTACGCTCAACCACACCGCACTCACCTTGGAATCACTTGCCGGACAACAGGTGTCGTGTGCCGGCCTGGTGATCGGCAGCTGGCCTGAGCAGCCCGGACCGGCTGCCGCCGGCAACCGGCCGGCTCTGGCGCGGCTGGCGCCGGTGCGCGCCGCACTGCCGGCGGGGGCGGGCACGCTGGACGGCGCGCGATTCGCCGCGATGAGCAGCACCGCCTTCGACCCCGACTGGGTGCGCACCCTGGTGGGCTGAGCCGTGGTGCACTCGATCGAGCTGGTCTTCGACGCCGAAACCGAGACGACGATCCGGCGCATCTGGGCCGACCTGGCCGCGGCCGGGGTGCCCAGCCAGGCCCCTGCCGCCCGCCCGCACGTCACGCTGGCCGTCGCCGCGCGTATCGACCCGCAGGTCGACGCCCTGCTGGCGGCGCTGACACCCCGGTTCCCGCTGGAGTGCACCGTCGGGGCGCCGGTGCTGTTCGGCCGGTCGCACGCCGTCCTGGCCCGGCAGGTGGTACCCACCGTCGACCTGTTGACGCTGCAGTCCGAGGTGCACCGGTTGTGTCTGCCGCACCTGGCGTCCGGCCCGCTGCCGCACACCGAGCCGGGGCAGTGGTCCGCACACGTCACGCTGGCCCGGCACGTCGGGCCACGTCAGCTGGGCCGGGCGCTGCGCATCGGCGGACGCCCGACCGCGATCCCGGGCCGCTTCACCGGATTGCGCCGCTGGCAGGGCGACAAGCGCACCGAGCACCCGATCGGCTAGGTGGCACACGCCGGTCAGTGCACCGGCATGCCGCCGTGGACGGCCAGTCCGTCGACCAGCAGCCGCAGCCCGAACGCGAACCGGCGATCCGGGTCGCCGGCCGCCACGTTCGTGAATGTCTCGGACGCTGATTCGCTTGCGCCCCACTGCATCCGGGACTGTTCATCGGCGGTGAAGCCGAGCACGTAGTAGATGACCGTGCGGGCCGCGATCTCGGCGCGCTCGGGGTCCAGCCCGGCCTCACCCGCCGCGCCGGTCAACGCCGCCAGGATGTCGATGACGCCACGGGACTGCCCGGCGGCGAAGCTCGCCG
Organism: uncultured Mycobacterium sp.; assembly: GCA_964397355.1. Classification (GTDB taxonomy): domain Bacteria; phylum Actinomycetota; class Actinomycetes; order Mycobacteriales; family Mycobacteriaceae; genus Mycobacterium. The sequence continues at coordinate 10,956 of CAYNJD010000078.1, forward strand.
ACACCAGCTCCGCCCCGTCGGTGTGGGACCGCAGCGCGTCACGCATCCGGGTGCAGATGGCCCGCACGCGCTCACCCCAGGGGGCGTCGGCGTCGACGGCGCCGGGCACCGAGTGCAGCAACCGGTCGGCGACCGCGCCCAGCAGTTGCTGCTTGTTGGCGAAATGCCAGTACAGCGCGCCCGGGGTGATGTCGAGTTCGCGGGCCAGCCGCCGCATCGTCAAGTCAGCGATCCCGTAGTTGTCGAGAATCGCGGCGGCAGCGGCGACCACGTCGCGTTTGTGCAGTTGCACGCCGCTACCATAACCTGAACGGCGTTCAAGGCGGCCTTCGCGACATCTCGCGGGCCATGCCTGTCGAGCGATGACCACGGACACGGATTTGAGGGAGCATCAGGTGACCCAGGCGGCTATGACCAGCACTGACACCGACAACACCGATATTTTGGCGGTGGCCCGCGAGCAGGTGCTGGGACGCGGCGAGGGCCTGAACAAAGAGCAGGTGCTCGCGGTGCTGCAGCTCGGCGAGGATCGCCTCGACGAGCTGCTCGACCTGGCCCACGAGGTCCGGATGCGCTGGTGCGGTCCCGAGGTCGAGGTCGAGGGCATCATCAGCCTCAAGACCGGCGGCTGCACCGAGGACTGCAACTTCTGCTCGCAGTCCGCGGTGTTCGACGACTCGCCGGTGCGCGGGGTCTGGCTCGACAAGGCCGAGCTGGTCGAGGCCGCCAAGGCGACGGCGGCGACCGGCGCCACCGAGTTCTGCATCGTGGCCGCCGTGCGTGGCGCTGACGACAAGCTGCTCAAGCAGGTCGACGAGGGCATCAAAGCGATCCGCGAGGAGGGCCTGGACATCCCGATCGCCGCGTCGCTGGGCCTGCTGACCTCCCGTACGGCCAAGAAGCTCAAGGAGATCGGCGTCCACAAGTACAACCACAACCTGGAGACCGCGCGCTCCTACTTCCCGAGTGTGGTGACGACCCACGAATGGGACGAGCGGCTGCAGACGCTGGAGCTGGTCCGCGAGAACGGCA
>CAYNJD010000079.1:0-11958 GCA_964397355.1 uncultured Mycobacterium sp.
GACATCTACCGCGGCGTGGTCACCTACGTCCGCGTCGTCGACGGCAAGATCACCCCGCGCGAGAAGATCGCGATGATGTCCACCGGCGCCACCCACGAGCTGCTGGAAGTCGGCATCGTCTCCCCGGAGCCGAAGGCCACCAAGGGCCTCGGTGTCGGCGAGGTGGGCTATCTGATCACCGGAGTGAAGGACGTCCGCCAGTCCAAGGTGGGTGACACCGTCACCACCGCGCGGGGCGGCGCCGCCGAGGCGCTCACCGGTTACCGGGAACCCAAGCCGATGGTCTACTCCGGGCTGTACCCGGTGGACGGGTCGGACTACCCGAATCTGCGTGACGCGCTGGACAAGTTGCAGCTCAACGACGCCGCGCTGACCTACGAGCCGGAGACCTCGGTGGCGCTGGGGTTCGGCTTCCGCTGCGGCTTCCTGGGCCTGCTGCACATGGAGATCACCCGGGAACGCCTCGAACGCGAATTCGACCTCGACCTGATCTCCACCTCGCCCAACGTGGTCTACCGGGTCGTCAGAGAGGGCAAGGGCGGCGCCGACGATGAGATCGTGGTCACCAACCCGTCGGACTGGCCGGAAGGCAAGATTCGCACCGTCTACGAGCCGATCGTCAAGACCACCATCATCGCGCCCAGTGAGTTCATCGGCTCGATCATGGAACTGTGCCAGGCGCGGCGCGGCGAACTGGGCGGCATGGACTACCTCTCGCCGGAGCGCGTCGAGTTGCGCTACACGATGCCGTTGGGCGAGATCATCTTCGACTTCTTCGACTCGCTGAAGTCGCGCACCCGCGGCTACGCCAGCCTGGACTACGAGGAGGCCGGTGAGCAGGAGGCAGACCTGGTCAAGGTGGACATCTTGCTGCAGGGCGAAGCCGTCGACGCGTTCAGTGCGATCGTGCACAAGGACTCGGCGTCGGCCTACGGCAACAAGATGACCACCAAGCTCAAGGAACTGATCCCGCGCCAGCAGTTCGAGGTACCGGTGCAGGCCGCGATCGGCTCCAAAATTATTGCCCGCGAGAATATTCGCGCCATCCGCAAGGACGTGCTGTCCAAGTGCTACGGCGGTGACATCACCCGTAAACGCAAGCTGCTGGAAAAGCAGAAGGAAGGCAAGAAGCGGATGAAGACCATCGGGCGCGTCGACGTGCCGCAGGAGGCATTCGTCGCGGCGCTGTCCACCGATGGCGGCGGGCCCGCCGGAGACAAGGCCAAGAAATAGTGCCGTCTAGGGCAGCCAGAACTGCTGCGGGCGTCGCGACGCTCGCTCTGCTGGCGAGTGGGTGCACCAACGTGGTGTCCGGAACCGTCCGGCCGGCACCGGGATTGGCACCGGAACCGGTCAGCGGGATGGCGGTGCGCCAAGTGTTGCTCGACGACGCCGAGCTGTCGAAGCTGGTCGGCCAGCCCTTCCGCAGCGACCCCAACCTGCCGCCGCGGTTCGGCGGTGTCGAGGATCTGCCCGACGCCTGGGACTCCGCTGAACCGGAAGACTGCGTCGGCGCCGCGGTGGGCGGCCAGCGCGTCGTCTACGACTCCGCCGGTGTGCAGGACATCGCCCACGAGTTCTGGGACAGCGCCTCGACCTCCGGCGACTCGACGCTGACCGGGGTGGGTGAGGCGGTGATCGCGCTGGCCACCGCCTCCGACGCCGACGCGCTGTTCGAGAAGTTCGCCGAGCAGTGGAGCCACTGCGACGGGATCACGGTGACCCGACACGGCGAGGGCAACGGCGACGCCAGCGGTGAGATCACCGAGGTCTCCACCTCCGATGCGGTGCTGACCGCCACCGTGCGGACCACCGTCGACGGCGAGGTGGGCCTGCGGGTGACGCGGGCGGTCGCGGCGCGGGTCAACTGTGTGGTCGACGTCGACGTGTTCTGGTTCGTCGGCGAGGACGACGACACCGAGGCCCCGCCACCGGGCGACACCACCGCCGCCGATTTGGCGCGGGCGATGCTGGACAAGGTCCGCGGGCTCAGCGGCTGACTGTCCCCGCCGCGCAGGAGGCGCAACCCTACATCGGGGCGTTCGCCGGCTGGAAGCCGCCGGTGGAGTCCGCTTCCTCCTCGGCGCGGATCACGTGCACGACGGCGTTGATCAGCGCCAGATGCGTGAACGCCTGCGGGAAGTTGCCCAGGTGGCGCCCAGTGCGCGGCTCGATCTCCTCGGCATAGAGGTGCAGCGGGCTGGCGAACGAAAGCAGCCGCTCGCACAGATGCTTGGCGCGGCTGACCTCGCCGATCTCGACCAGCGCCGAGACCAGCCAGAACGAGCAGATGGTGAAGGTGCCCTCGGCGCCGGACAGTCCATCGTCGGTCTCCTCGGTGCGGTAGCGCAGCACCAGCCCGTCCTCGGTGAGCTCCTCGGCGATCGCCATCACGGTGGCGCGCACCCGCGGGTCATCGGCCGGCAGGAACCGGGTCAGCACCACCAGCAGCAGGGAGGCGTCCAGCGCGTCGCTGCCGTAACTCTGGGTCAGCACGCCGCGGGAATCGACCCCGTTGGCCAGCACGTCGGCCTTGATCTCCTCGGCGATCACCCGCCACTGCCGCGCGTAGGAGACCTCGCCCTGCAGTTCGGCCAGCTTCGAACCGCGGTCCAGCGCCACCCAGCACATCACCTTCGACGACGTGAAGTGCTGCGGTTCGCCGCGCACCTCCCAGATGCCGCGGTCGGGCTCGCGCCAGTGGTCGATGGCCTCTTCCACCTGACGCTTGAGCACCGGCCACAGTGTTTCGGGGATCTGCTCGCGGGACTTGGCGTGCAGGTAGACCGAGTCGAGCATGGTGCCCCAGATGTCGTGCTGACGCTGGTTGTAGGCACCGTTGCCGATCCGCACCGGTCGGGCGTTGTCGTAGCCGGACAGGTGGTCGAGTTCTTCCTCGGCGAGTTCGTGTTCGCCGCCGACGCCGTACATCACCTGCAGCGGACGCTGCTGACCGTTGTTGGCGCCGGACACGTCGGCGATGAACGAGAAGAAGTCATCGGCCTCGCGGTCGAGCCCCAGCGTGTAGAGCCCCCACAGCGCGAACGTCGAATCCCGCACCCAGGCGTAGCGGTAATCCCAATTGCGTTCGCCCTGCGGGGTTTCCGGCAGCGACGTCGTCGACGCGGCCAGCAGCGCGCCGGTGGGCGAATAGGTCAGGCCTTTCAGCGTCAGCGCGCTGCGCTGCAGGTAGACCCGCCACGGATGGTCGGGGAAGTTGCCGATGTTGATCCACTGCCGCCAGCATTCGGTGGTGTTCCACATCTTGTCGGCGGCTTCGGCGTAGCTCTGCGGCGCAGGGTGTTTCGACCAGCTCAACGCCACGAAGACGTCGTCGCCCTCGGTCAGCCGGGTACGCGCCCGCGCCTCCCGCCCCTCCAGGCCCAGCCGCAGGTTTGTCGTCAGCCGCAGCGTGGGGTGGGCGTCCGGGTTCTGCCGGGCCCGAGCGATCGCCTCGCCGTAGGCGTTGGCCGAATACTCCCAGGTGGCACTGGTGCGGTGATAGTCGAAGGCCGGTTCGCAGCTCATGGTCAACTCGACGGTGCCGCTGACGCAGCGCACGGTACGCAGCAAGATGTGCTCGGCGTCCCAGTCGGTGGGGGTGCGCCGGTGGGTCTGGGAACGCGCTTCGATGTCATGCCACTCGCCCATCACCAGCGCATCGCGCACGATCAGCCAGCCGGTGTGGGTCTGCCAGGTGGTTTCCATGATCGGGCTGCCGGGCAGGTAGCGCCGTGCCGCCGGCACCGACACCCCGTAGGGGCCGAGCCGAAAGTGTCCGGCGCTGCGGTCGAGGATCGCGCCGAACACGCTGGGGGAGTCCGGGCGTGGCACACACATCCACTCCACCGAGCCGGCCGCCGAGATCAGGCAGGTGTTCTCGCAGTCCGACAGGAAGGCGTAGTCGGCTATCGGGGGGAATGAGTTGCGGACCTGGCCCGGGGCCGCCGAGTACGGTACCGGCGCGGTGGCCGACAGCGGCGGGGTCGTCCTGGTGGCACGGTGGCCGTCCGGGGCGGGGCCGGTGACTTGGGACGCGGTCTTGTCGGGTGCATCGCCCGGCGGGGTGTGCAGGACCATTCCGACATCATCTCTGGCGGCCCGGCACACGTCTACCTGACCCGCCACATCTTGGTTTCGGTTGGCCACCCGCATAGGGTGGGCGGGATGGTTGGCTTCCTGAGCTGGTGGGACGGTGTTGAGCTGTGGCTGTCCGGGCTGGGCTTCGTGGTGCAGACCGCGGTGGTGATGCCGGTGGTGCTGGCGCTGGCCTACGGTCTGGCAGTGGTGCTGGACGCCGTGCTCGGTGAGGGCATCCGGGTGCTGGCGCGGGTCCGCCACGACGACGGTGAAGGGCCGCGCTGATGCCGCGCTCACAGGTGACGCTGATCCTGGTCGCGTTGATCGTGTTGGTGATCGTCAGCTGGCTGCTGACCCGATAAGTCGCTGAAACATGCGGCGGTCCCAGCTTCGCCTCTCCTGCGTCGAGACTCGCTGAACCGCGGGGTTCTGTTAGGCTTCCCGGCATGCTCGCAGCGTCCGGTAATGGAGAGTGCCATATCTTGGCCCTTATTGCCGTGGGTAATTGCGCTGTGGCCGACGTGCACTGTTGTCGCTGAGTTCCCCCGCCCGTCGACGTCTGGTGTCGAATACCCGGAATGTCACCCCTGGGGTAAACGCCTTTGCGTAGCGACGGGACCGAAATGGCTCAGACTGCACTGAAAGGTCACCAATGCTTCATACCGTCACACGCGGCGCAGCTGTCGCGCTCGCCGCTGTTCTGATCGCCGGGTGCGGCGGCGGCCCCAGCGACGTGGTCGGCGGCGGCGAGCGGTCCGACGCGAACACCACCTTGACGCTGGTGGCCTACGCGGTGCCCGAGCCGGGCTGGAGCAAGGTGATCCCGGCCTTCTACGACACCGAGGACGGCGCCGACGTACAGGTCGTGACCTCCTACGGCGCCTCAGGGGACCAGTCCCGCGGTGTTGTCAACGGCAAACCCGCCGACATCGTGAACTTCTCGGTGGAACCCGACATCACCCGGCTGGTGAAGGCCGGCAAGGTCGCCGAGGACTGGAACGCCGACGTCACCAAGGGCATCCCGTTCGGCTCGGTGGTGACCCTGGTGGTGCGGCAGGGCAATCCCAAGCACATCAAGGACTGGGACGACCTGCTGCGTCCCGGCGTCGAGGTGATCAGCCCCAGCCCGCTGAGTTCGGGATCGGCCAAGTGGAACCTGCTGGCCCCCTACGCGGTCAAGAGCGAGGGCGGCAGGAACCCGGAAGCCGGGTTGGACTTCGTCGACAAGCTGGTCAGCGACCACGTCAAGCTGCGGCCTGGCTCCGGGCGGGAGGCCACCGACGTGTTCCTGCAGGGCAGCGGTGACGTGCTGATCAGCTACGAGAACGAGGCCATCGCCATCGAGCGCAAGGGCAAGCCGGTGGAGCACGTCAACCCGTCACAGACCTTCAAGATCGAGAACCCGCTGGCGGTGGTGACCTCCAGCAGGCACCCGGACACCGTCACCGCGTTCAAGAACTTCCAGTACACCGCCGTCGCGCAACGCCTCTGGGCGCAGGCCGGTTTCCGGCCGGTCGACCCGGGCATCGCCGCGGAATTCCGCCGGGAGTTCCCGACGCCCGACAAACTCTGGACGATCGCCGATCTCGGCGGGTGGGACGTGGTTGACACCGGGCTGTTCGACAAGGAGAGCGGCAGCATCACCAAGATCTACACCCAGGCCACCGGATGACGGCGGTCGTGGTCACCGAGGCGACCCGGCCCCAGGGCGGGCCGCCGGTGCACTCCGGGTTCAGGCGGGACGGCGTCTCGCTGCGGGTGGGCGCCGCGGTGGTGTGGCTGTCGCTGATCGTGCTGGCGCCACTGGCCGCGATCGCCTGGCAAGCCGCCGGCGGCGGATGGCGGGCCTTCCGGCTGGCGGTCACCTCGCACGCCGCGCTGGAGTCGTTTCGGGTGACGCTGACGATCGCCGCTGGGGTGACCGTGGTCAACCTGGTGTTCGGCCTGCTGATCGCCTGGGTGCTGGTGCGTGACGACTTCGTCGGCAAACGGTTCATCGACGTGATCATCGACCTGCCGTTCGCGCTGCCCACCATCGTGGCCAGCCTGGTGATGCTGGCACTGTACGGCCCGGCCAGCCCGGTGCACCTGCATCTGCAGCACACCGCGGCCGGCGTCGGCTTGGCGTTGGCGTTCGTCACGCTGCCGTTCGTGGTGCGGGCGGTGCAACCGGTGCTGCTGGAGATCGACCGAGAGGTCGAGGAGGCCGCCGCGTCGCTGGGCGCCTCCGGGTGGACGGTGTTTCGCGCGGTGGTGTTGCCGTCGCTGACCCCGGCGCTGCTGACCGGGGCGGGTCTGGCGTTCTCGCGGGCAATCGGCGAGTTCGGCTCGGTGGTGCTGATCGGCGGCGCGGTGCCCGGCAAGACCGAGGTGTCCTCGCAGTGGATCCGCACCCTGATCGAGAACGACGACCGCACCGGTGCCGCGGCGATCTCCCTGGTGCTGCTGGGAATCTCATTCCTGGTGCTGCTCGCACTGCGGGTGTTCGGTGCCCGGGTGACCAAGCGGCAGGAGCGATCCTGATGACACCGTCGCCGAAAGTCCGCTACCTGCTCCGGTGTCTGGCGCTGGCCTACGTGGGGCTGCTGCTCATCGTTCCGGTGTCGTTGATCCTGTGGCGCAGTTTTGCGCCCGGGTTCGGGCAGTTCTTCGCCTACATCTCCACTCCGGCGGCGATCTCTGCGCTGCAGCTGTCGCTGCTGGTGGTCGCGATCGTGGTGCCGCTGAACGTCATCTTCGGTATCCCGACGGCATTGGTGTTGGCCCGCAACCGCTTCCGCGGCAAGGGCGTGCTGCAGGCGATCATCGACCTGCCGTTCGCGGTCTCGCCGGTGATCGTCGGTGTGGCGCTGATCGTGCTGTGGGGCTCGGGCGGACTGCTGGGATTCGTGGAGAACGACTGGGGTCTCAAGATCATCTTCGGCCTGCCGGGCATCGTGCTGGCCAGCATCTTCGTCACGCTGCCGTTCGTGATCCGGGAAGTCGAACCGGTGTTGCACGAACTGGGCACCGACATGGAGGAGGCGGCGGCGACGCTGGGCTCGAGCTGGTGGCAGACGTTCTGGCGGATCACGCTGCCGTCGATCCGCTGGGGGCTGACCTACGGGATCGTGCTGACGGTGGCGCGCACCCTCGGGGAGTACGGCGCGGTGCTGATCGTGTCGTCCAACCTGCCCGGCAAGTCGCAGACCCTGACACTGTTGGTGTCCGACCGCTACAACCGCGGCGCCGAATACGGCGCCTACGCCTTGTCCACGCTGCTGATGACGGTGTCGGTGCTGGTGTTGATCGTTCAGGTGGTGCTCGACATGCGCCGGGCCGGGAAGGGGAGCTCGCTATGAGCACAGACGCGATCGTCGTGCGCGGGGCCAACAAGCGTTACGGGGACTTCGTCGCATTGGACAACGTCGACTTCGCGGTGGCCTCCGGTTCGCTCACCGCGCTGCTGGGCCCCAGCGGTTCGGGCAAGTCGACGCTGTTGCGGGCGATCGCCGGCCTGGACCACCCGGACAGCGGGACCGTCACCATCAACGGCGTGGACGTCACCGGGGTCCCCCCGCAGCGCCGCGGCATCGGATTCGTGTTCCAGCACTACGCGGCGTTCAAGCACATGACGGTCCGCGACAACGTGGCCTTCGGGCTGAAGATCCGCAAACGACCCAAGGCCGAAGTCAAGGACAAGGTGGACAACCTGCTGGAAGTGGTGGGGCTCAGTGGGTTTCAGACCCGCTACCCCAATCAGCTGTCCGGCGGGCAGCGGCAGCGGATGGCGCTGGCGCGGGCGCTGGCGGTGGATCCGCAGGTGTTGCTGCTCGACGAGCCGTTCGGTGCGCTGGACGCCAAGGTTCGGGAGGATCTGCGGGCGTGGTTGCGCCGGCTGCACGACGAGGTGCACGTCACCACGGTGCTGGTCACCCATGACCAGGCCGAAGCGCTGGACGTCGCGGATCGCATCGCGGTGCTCAATCAGGGCCGCATCGAGCAACTGGGCACACCCACCGAGGTCTACGACGCGCCGGCAAACGCCTTCGTGATGTCGTTTCTGGGGGCGGTGTCCTCGCTCAACGGCGCCCTGGTGCGCCCGCACGACATCCGGGTGGGCCGTACCCCGGAGATGGCGGTGGCCGCCTCCGACGACGCAGCCGGCACCGCCTTGTCCGCGGTGGTGCGCGCCGTCGTCGACCGGGTGGTGACGCTCGGGTTCGAGGTGCGGGTGGAATTGACCAACGCCGCCACCAAGGTGCCGTTTACCGCGCAGATCACCCGCGGTGACGCCGAGGCCCTCGCCTTGGGCGAAGGTGACACCGTCTACGTGCGGGCTACGAGGGTGCCGCCGCTGGGCGGCGAGGTGCCTGCGGCTGCACCGGCGTCTGTATAACCTTGCTGCGTGACCCGGCGCGAGATTGCAGCCACGCAGGGAAATCGCCCCGAATCGGCTGCGTGAGTGCAATCTCGGCGTGAATCAGGCAGCCAGGTCGGCGGCCCGAAGCGCTTCTTCCACCCGGTCCAGCACGGTCGCGGCCACCAGCCGGTGCGCACCGAGCGGCTCGGCCATCGGGATCCCGGCCCGCGCTGCGTAGCCGGCGACCCCGTCGGTGATCCTGCCGTGCGCCAGGAACCACGGGGCGATCATCAGTCTGGTCGCCCCGCGCGCCTTGAGTCGCTCGACGGCGTCGGGCACCGAAGGTCGCGGGCCTTGCGTGGCGAAGGCGACTTCTACTCCGGCCCAACGGGTTCCGCGGGCCAGTGGCGCGGCGATGCGGGCGGTCCGCGCGTTGGCGGCGGCGTGCGAGGAGCCCACCGCGACCACCACCACACCCAGCTCCGGGTCGAAGCGCGACGCCCCGGCGGCGGTGAGCCGCTCACCCAGAACGCGCACCAGCCGGTCGTCCTCGCCCAGCGTGGGGGCCACCCGTACCGGCGCCCCGGACTGCGTGATCATCGCCGGGATGTCGATGCGGGCGTGGTAGGCGCTGGCGAGCAGGAACGGCACCACGACGGTTTCTCGCCCGGGCGAGGCCGTCACGGTGTCCAGCGCGTCGCGCAGGTTCGGCGTGCTGTGTTCGCAGAACGCCACCCGCACCGCGAATTCCGGCGCCACCCGGCGCAGGTGCCCGGCGATCGCGTGGGTGTTGGCGGCCGACCGCGGATCCCGGCTGCCGTGCGCGGTGAGCACGACGTCGGTCATGAGGCGTGCAGCCCGCATTCGGTCTTGGCCAGGCCCGCCCAGCGCCCGCTGCGCGGATCGGCGCCGGCTGCCGGTTTGATCGTGCACGGTGCGCAGCCGATCGACGGGTATCCCTCGTCGATCAACGGGTTGACCAGCACGTCGTTCGCCGCGATGTAGGCCTGGAACTCCTCGTCGGACCATGCCGCGATGGGGTTGACCTTCACCAGCCCGAACTGCTCGTCGAAGCTGATCAGCGGCGCGTTGGCGCGGGTCGGCGCCTCCACCCGGCGCAGCCCGGTTACCCACGCCGAGTAGTCGCGCAGCGTGCGGGCCAGCGGCTCGACCTTGCGTAGCCGGCAGCACAGCGCCGGATTCGACGCGAACAGGTCCTTGCCGTGGCCGGCGTCCTGCTCGGCCACCGTCTGCTCGGGGGTGACGTTGACCAGCTGGATGTCATACATCGCCTCCACCGCGTCGCGGGTGCCGATGGTCTCGGCGAAGTGGTAGCCGGTGTCGAGGAACAGCACCGGAACGCCGGCGCGCACCTTGGCCGCCAAATCCACCAGCACCGCATCGGCCATATTGGAGGCCACCACGTAGTTGCAGGTCGCGCCGCCTCGGGGCCCATGCACCCCGCCGAAGTTCGCGTCGGTCCACTCCAGCAGTTCGGTGGCGGTGGCGCCGTCGAGCTCCGCCGCGCCGCGGGCGGCCAACTCGCGCAGCTGATCTTCGGTCTGCGCCCTCATCGCAGGTCGTCCTCTTCGGCCCGCACCGCCCACTGCGCGAACCGCTCGCCGGCGTTGCGGCCCTTGATGAAGTTGCGCACCACCCGGTCGATGTAGTCGCCGAGGTCGTCGCTGAAAACCTTGTGCTGGCGCAGTTTACGGCCGAACCCGCTGTCGGCGCCCAGACTGCCGCCGAGGTGCACCTGGAATCCGGGGACCGAGTTGCCGTTGCCGTCGTCGATCATCTGGCCCTTGAACCCGATGTCGGCCACCTGAATCCGGGCGCACGAGTTCGGGCAACCGTTGATGTTGACCGTGACCGGTACATCCAGCAGTGCGTTGAGGTCATCGAGGCGCTTCTCGAGTTCCGGAACCAGGCTCTGCGCCCGCACCCGGGTCTCGACGAACGACAGCTTGCAGAACTCCAGGCCGGTGCAGGCCATCAGGTTGCGCCGCCACGGCGACGGGTTGGCCGGCAGGCCCAGCGCATCGAGCTCGGTGAGCAGCCCGTCGAGCTTGTCGTCGGGAACATCGAGGATGATCAGCTTCTGGTAGGGGGTGAGCCGTGCCCGGTCCGAGCCGACCTGCTCCATGAGTTCGGCCACCTTGAGCAGCGTGGCGCCGTTGACGCGGCCGGAGATCGGGGCGACCCCGACCGCGTTGTGGCCGTTGCGGGTCTTCTGCACCCCGACGTGGTCGATGGTGGCGGTGGGCTGCGCGGGGGCCGGCCCGTCGATCAGCTTGCGGCCCAGGTACTCGGTCTCGAGCACGTCCCGGAACTTTTCCACACCCCAGTCCTTGACCAGGAACTTCAGCCGGGCCTTGGAACGCAGCCGGCGGTACCCGTAGTCGCGGAAGACCCGGGTGACGGCCTCCCAGACATCCGGCACCTCGTCCAGCGGCACCCAGGCGCCCAGCCGCTGCGCCAGCATCGGGTTCGTCGAGAGCCCGCCGCCGACCCACAGGTCCAAGCCGGGGCCGTGCTCGGGGTGGTTGACACCGATGAAGGAGATGTCGTTGATCTCGTGGGCCACGTCCTGCAGGCCCGACACCGCGGTCTTGTACTTGCGGGGCAGGTTGGCGTACTCGGGCTTGCCGATGTAGCGGCGCACGATCTCGTCGAGGGCGGGGGAGGCGTCGAGCACCTCGTCGAGCGACTCGCCGGCCAGCGGTGAGCCCAGCATGCCGCGCGGGCAGTCCCCGCAGGCCTCCATGGTCTGCAGCCCGACCGCGGCCAGTCGGTCCCAGATCTCCGGAACGTTCTCGATCTCGATCCAGTGGTACTGCAGGTTCTGCCGGTCGGTGATGTCGGCGGTGCCGCGGGCGAAGTCGACCGATATCTGACCCAGGGTCCGCATCGCGGCGGCCGACAACGCCTTGCCGTCGCAGCGCACCCGCATCATGAAGTAGCGGGCCTCCAGCAGGTCGGCGTTCTCGTCGCCGGTGAAGGTGCCGTCGTAGCCCTGTTCCCGCTGGGTGTAGAGACCCATCCAGCGGAACCGGCCGCGCAGGTCGTCCTTGGCGATGGAATCGAAGCCCTGTTTGGAGTAGACGTCGAGGATCCGGGCCCGCACGTTGAGCGCCGGGTCGTCGGCCTTGAGCTGTTCGTTGCTGTTGACCGGCTCGGTCTCGCCGAGTGCCCACTGGGCCTCGCTGCGCTGTTTGGCGGGGCGGGCTTTGCTCGGCGCGGACGGGGTGGAGGTCACGTCGTTCTCCTTCAAAAAGGAGCTGGCGGGATTGAGCGCAAGTCACCGGCGGCTGTCTCCGGCGGCGCAGATCCGGCGGCCAGCTGGGAAAGTACAGGTGGGCGGTTCTACGACATCAAGGCCGACAGCGACAGGTGCAGACCCGCTTGAAATCGATGTGCCGCCGCGCCACCAAGGCAACCCCGGAAGCAGTGCAGTAGGCGGCAGTCACGGGGGCGATTATGCCATGGATGCCGAAAATCTTCCTTACCGGCGCAAAGTTGTGATCAGCGTGAGC
>CAYNJD010000080.1:0-11899 GCA_964397355.1 uncultured Mycobacterium sp.
ATGGCGGTGGCGGAGGGATTTGAACCCTCGGAGGGGGGTTACCCCTCACACGCTTTCGAGGCGTGCTCCTTAGGCCGCTCGGACACGCCACCGCGGGACAGCCTACCCAACGACGGTGCCCTCATCCCAATCGCTGCCGGGCGAAGAACGCCTCCAGTGGCGCAGCGCACTCCGCGGCCAGCACCCCGCCGCGCACCTCCGGGCGGTGGTTGAGCCGGCGGTCGCGCACCACGTCCCACAGCGAGCCGACCGCCCCGGTCTTGGGCTCGAACGCCCCGAACACCAGCCGCGCCACCCGGGCGGCCACCAGCGCCCCGGCGCACATGGTGCACGGTTCCAGCGTGACGGCCAGGGTGGTGCCGGTCAGCCGCCAGCCGTCACCGAGCAGCGCGGCGGCGTCGCGGATCGCCAGCATCTCGGCGTGCGCGGTCGGGTCGCCGAGGGCCTCGCGGGCGTTGACCGCCCGGGCCAGCACGGTGCCGTCGGGGCCGACCACCACCGCGCCCACCGGAACGTCGCGGGGGCCGGCCTGCCCGGCGGCGGCCAATGCCAGCCGGATCAGCTCGTCATCGGTGAGCGGACCGGTCACCGATGGCGTCGCGGCAGCGCCGCGGTGAGCTGCTCGTCGAAGCCCATCTCGCTGGCGATCCGGTGCAGTTGCTCATCGATGGACACATCGGATTCGTCGAGGATGACACCGAGCACCGCGGCCGGCAGCCCGATATCGGACAGCAGGCCCAGATCGCCCTCCTCGAAGGGATCGGACTCCTCCAGCTCCTCGGAGTCGATGTCGACGTCGAGCTCCTCGAGCACCTCATCGGCGATGTCGTAGTCGAGTGCGGCCGTGGCATCCGACAGCAGCAACCGGGTGCCGGCCGGGCCCGGACGGATGATCACGAAGAATTCGTCGTCGACGTTGAGCAGACCGAAAACCGCACCTGCACTGCGCAGTTCACGCAGCTCCGTCTCGGCTGTCGACAGACTGGTCAGTGCGGCGGCACGCATCGACGTGCACCGCCACTTGCCGTCTTCGCGCACAACAGCCACCCCGAAGCCGTCCAGCGTGTTCGCCGGCCGGCCCTGTGCGGACGCGCCCTGTGCTCCCATGGGCGCCTACGGTAGTCGCCGTTTACGCCCTTGACCAGCGTGTGCCAACCTGGACAGGTGGCGGCAAGTGCAGCGAAAACACCGGTTTGTGTCCTGGGGCTCGGCCTGATCGGCGGCTCGGTGCTGCGGGCTGCCGCGGCGGCCGGCCGGGTGGCGTTCGGCTACAACCGGTCTGCCGACGGGGTCAACGCCGCGGTGGCCGACGGATTCGATGCCACCACCGAGCTGGAGTCGGCACTGGCGCGGGCCGCCGAGGCGGGCGCGCTGATCGTGCTCGCCGTACCGGTGCCGGCCCTGCCGGCCCTGCTCGACAACATCCGTCGCGTCGCGCCCGACTGCCCGCTGACCGATGTCACCAGCGTCAAGAGCGCGGTGCTCGACGACGTCACCGCCGCCGGGCTGCAGGCCCGCTTCGTCGGCGGTCACCCGATGGCCGGCACCGCTCATTCGGGCTGGCCGGCCGGGCACGCCCGGCTGTTCGAGGGCGCACCGTGGGTGATCAGCGTCGACGACCATGTGGACCCCACGGTGTTCAGCCAAGTGCTGGAGCTGATCCTGGACTGCGGCTCGGTGGCGGTCCCGGCCCGCTCCGATGAGCACGACGCCGCCGCCGCCGTCATCTCGCACCTGCCGCACCTGGTCGCCGAGGCGATGGCGCTGCTGGCCGCCGACGTGCCGCTGGCGTTCGCGCTGGCGGCCGGATCGTTCCGGGACGGCACCCGGGTCGCGGGCACCGCACCGGATCTGGTGCGGGCGATGTGCGAGGCGAACTGGCTGCAGCTGTTGCCGGCACTGGACCGGATCATCGAGCTGCTGGGCGAAGCGCGGGATTCGCTGTCGGCCGCCGACTCGGTGGCCGACCTGGTCAACCACGGCCATGCCGCCCGGACCCGCTACGACAACTTCCCGCGCAATGAGATCGTCACCGTCGTCGTCGGCCAGAACGACTGGCGCGCCGAACTGGCCGCCGCCGGCCGGGCGGGCGGGGTGATCAGATCCGCGCTGCCAACCCGGGATAGCCGATGACGAACCCGTCGGCGTCGACGGTGACGGTGGTGCCCTGCGGGTCGCTGCCCGGCGTGAGCACGGTGATCCCGGTGCCGGGCCCGGCGCTGCTGTAGCTGGCGGGTGCGGCGACCACCGACATCTCCGGCAGCCACAGGTAGACCGTGGGCAGCGTGACCGCGGCCGCCTGTTCATGCAGCCGGGTCCGCCGGATCGGCAGCGTGTTGAAGAACGGGCTGAACACCACGTCGACGTCCAGCGCCCCGTCGTAGGCCGCGCGGGTCTGCCCGCGCGAATCGGTGACCAGCCACATGTTCTCCTCGTCGCGGGCGATCACCAACTGGCGGTCTCGTTCGGCCACCGTGACGCTGAGCCCCAGCCGCTTGGTGGCGCCGGACTCGTCGGTCTGCAGGTCGTAGTAGGCGCTGAACGCCGGATGACTGTCGGTGGCCGCCGCCACGATCCGGCCGTGGGCTCTGATGCGGTTGCCGGATAGCTGCACCCGCACCGATTCCATGCGCGGGGCGTCGGGTGCTTGCCAGGTCAGGATCGCCGGCCACGAGTCGGACGGGGCTGCGTCGCTCACCGGACCACCGTAAGCGACCGGTTGGCGATCCGCAGCACCATCCCCCGGCTGGCGCCGCCCCGGGGAGAACCTGACCGGAACGGGTTTATTTCCGGGCCGGAACCGGCAAAATAGCTGCTATGAGCAGCGACCACACCGTGCCAGCCGACCCGTCGCGGGGCGAGACCGACGCGCCGCCGCCGCAGCCCGCGATGCCGTTCACCCGCGCCGGCGCGTTGTGGAGCGCGCTGATCGCCGGTTTTCTGGTGCTGATCGTGCTGTTGGTGTTCGTCACCCAGAACACCGAGGCCGAAACGCTGACCTTCCTGGCCTGGACGTGGTCACTGCCCAAGGGCGTGGCGATCCTGCTGGCGGCGGTCTGCGGCGGGCTGATCACCGCGCTGGCCGGCACCGCGCGGATCTTCCAGCTGCGGCGCGCCGCCAAGAAGACGCTCGCCTCCCGGCGGTAGTCAGCGCGCCGCGTCGGTGTCGGGCAGCCGCGCCTGGTTGCGCGGCAGCAGGTCCCAGACGTGTTCGGTGCCGTTCGTCGACGCCACCGCGGCCCGGCCGGACCGCGAATACAGCAGCCGGGTGATCGAGACGTAGTCGATGGGAAACGACAGCAGCCGCTGCGTGCCCAGGATCTGGTGCAGCATCACGTTGATCACACCGCCGTGGCTGAACACCGCCACCGTGTCGTCGGGGCCGGCGGTGGCCACCACGTCGGCGGCAGCCGCGGCCACCCGCGCACAGAACGCGGCCTCGTCGACGTCGCCGGGCAGGTGGCCTTGCGCCATTCGGGCCCAGTCCTGCGGCCGCTCGGTGCGCAGCTGCTCGATGGGCAGGTAACCGGCCAGGTCCCGGTCGTATTCGGCGAACCGCTCGTCGATGTCGATGGTCAGGGCGCGCTCGCCGGCGAGCGGTTCGGCGGTCTGCACGGCCCGGCGCTGCGGGCTGCTGACCAGCCGGGTGATCGGGAAACGCGCCAGCGCGTCCGGCAGCCGGCGGGCCTGCTGCAGCCCGGTCTCGGACAGCTCGGGGTCCGAGCCCTGGCCGTACTCGCTGCGCAGCGGGAGCGCGTGGCGGATAAGCAGCAACTGCACGCTGTCACCCTAAAGGGGGCGCGATCGGCGCCGAGCCACGCGGTGAGGCCGCCGCAATCGGCGTCAGCTGCGCCAGCCCGCGCTCGTGAGCCTGCCCAACAGGTCGCGCACCCGGGTCCGCCACGAACTCGGCGCTACCCGGTCGTGGGTCTCCTGCGCCTCCTGGGCGTAGTCACGGATGGATTCGTCACCTTCTTCAGCACGCATGGACGTTCACTCCTCCGGTGGGTCTTCGGGCTCCGGCGGGTCTTCGGGGACCAGCCGCTCCGGCACTTCTTCGGGAAACAGCCGTTCCGGCGGTTCCTCGGGAACGCTCCGGAACGGGGGCTCTTTCGGAGTGCCCGGCTCGGGTGGCATTTCGGGGTTCATCGGTGTCACCTACCCGTCACGCGGCGGCGGCAAACGCTGGTGGGCGACTACAGCGGAAGCCGCACGGTGAACTCGGTGTGGCCGGGCGCACTGGCCACCCCGATGGTCCCGCGATGGGCCCGGACCACCGCCGATGCGATCGCCAGCCCCAGGCCGGTGCTGCCGCCCTTGCGGGACCGGGAGGTGTCCCCGCGAGCAAACCTCTCGAAGATCTCCGGCTGGAACTCCACCGGAATGCCCGGGCCGTCATCGGTCACGCTGAGCACGGCCTCGGCGCCGTCGACACCCAACCGGACGGTCACCACGGTTCCCGCACCGGTGTGCACCCGGGCGTTGGTGAGCAGGTTGGTCAGCACCTGGTGCAGTCGGGCTGCGTCGCCGGGCACCGTCACCGGCTCGTCGGGCAGGTCGAGCCGCCACCGGTGATCGGGGCCGGCGACGTGGGCGTCGCTGACCGCGTCGACCGCCAGCCGTGACAGGTCCACCGGCTCATGCTCCAACGGCCGGCCGGAATCCAGCCGGGCCAGCAGCAGCAGATCCTCGACCAGGCGCGTCATCCGCTCGGTCTCGGTCTGCACCCTACTCAGCGCGTGCGCGACGGCCTCGGCGTCGCCACTGACGGGCAGTGGGACCCGTTGTGCCAGTTCGGTGTAACCGCGGATCGCGGTCAGCGGGGTGCGCAACTCGTGGCTGGCGTCGGCGACGAACTGGCGCACCCGGGTCTCGCTGGCCTGCCGGGTGGACAGCGCTGCGGCGATGTGATCGAGCATCCGGTTGACCGCCGCGCCCAGTTGCCCGACCTCGGTGCGCGGGTTGGTGTCGGCTTCGGCGACGCGCACCGGCAGCCGCGCCTCGCCGCGGTCCAGCGGCAGGTCCGCGACTTCCCCGGCGGTCTGCGCGACCCGGCGCAGCGGGGCCAGCGCCCGCCGGGTCACCACGCTGCCCGCTGTCGCCGCGGCGGCCACCGCCACCAGGGTGACCAGCCCGAAGATGAGCAGCACCCGCACCATGGTGGCGTCCACCGCCGCCAGCGGCAGCCCGATCACGATGAGGTCGTCGCTGCGCCGGGCCACGGTCGCGACCACCCGGTAGCGGCCGACACCGTCCAGCCGCCGGGTGACCGGCCCGGTTTCGGATGCGGCATCGATCAATTCCGTTGTGGCCGAAGGGATCAGTTCCTCACGCGTGCCCGAGGTGCTCAGATAGCCGGCGTCGACGCCCGACGGGCCGTCCACCGCGCCCACCATGCCGGCCGGTTGACCCGGGGCGTCGAGGAAATCCGGCCCGGGCCCGGGACGCGGCCGGTGGCGGCGGTGCCCCATCGGCGGCGGCGGCTGACCGTGCAGCCGCGCCGAGCGGTGCGCGGCATCGTAGAGCTGGTGATCGAGCTGGCCGACCAGATACTGGTAGAGCGCCAGCTCGGTGACCGCGCCGATGCCCAGGCAGGCCACGGTCAGCAGCGCGATCTGACCGGCCAGCAGCCGCGCCCGCAGCGACCAGGGCCGGCGAATGTCAGGGAGCCGGTTTGAGGACATAGCCGGCACCGCGCAACGTGTGGATCATCGGTTCCCGGCCGTTGTCGATCTTCTTGCGCAGATACGAGATGTAGAGCTCGACAATGTTGGCCCGGCCGCCGAAGTCGTAGTCCCACACCCGATCCAGGATCTGCGCCTTGGACAGCACCCGCTTGGCGTTGTGCATCAGGTAGCGCAGCAGCTCGAATTCGGTGGAGGTCAACGTGATCGGGTCACCGCCGCGGGTCACCTCGTGGGAGTCCTCGTCGAGCACCAGGTCGCCGACCACGATCTGGGCCCCGGCCTCGGCGGTGCTCACCCCGGTGCGGCGCAACAGCGCCCGCAGCCGCAACACCACCTCTTCGATGCTGAACGGCTTGGTGACGTAGTCGTCGCCGCCGGCGGTCAACCCGGCGATGCGGTCCTCCAGCGCGTCCTTGGCGGTCAGGAACAGCACCGGCAGCCGCGGGTTGATCTCCCGCAGCTTGCGCAACACGTCCAGGCCGCTCATATCCGGCAGCATCACGTCGAGCACCACCACATCGGGGCGTTCGGCCTTCGCGGCGGCGATCGCCGAGGCGCCGTCGCCGGCGGTGGCGGTGGTCCAGCCCTCGTAGCGCAGCGCCATCGCCACCATCTCGGCCAGCACCGACTCGTCGTCGACCACCAGCACGGTGATGGGCTTGCCGTCGGCGCGAGCCATCACGACACGTTCGACCGATCCGCGGGGCGCCGTCATCGTCCTCCAGTATCTCCACGGTGATGTGTCCTCGGTGTATCGACACTATGGGCGCACTGTGAACCGATATCGTCGGCCTATGGGACGCACACCGCAGGAGATCTTCGACCACCACATCCACGCACTGGTCGCCCGCGACGTCGACGACCTGCTCACCGACTACGCCGACGATTCGGTGCTGGTCACCGTCGAGGGTGTCGCGCGGGGCCGCGACGGCATCCGGGCGGCGTTCAGCAAGCTGGCCGAGGCGCTGGCCGAATCGGTGTTCGACATCAAGTCGAAGACCTTCCACGACGACGTCCTGCTGCTGGAGTGGACGCTGGACTCGCCCGGCTTCCAGGTCGACGGCGTGGACACCTTCTTGTTCGGCGACGACTCGATTCGGGTGCAGACCATCTCGCAACTGGTGCGCCCCAAGGGCTGAGCACCGCATGGACCTCGAACCGGTAGCGCAGTGGATGTCGGCCCGGCGCCTCGGCGACGGCCCGCTGGAAGACGTCACGGAGCTGTCCGGCGGAACCCAGAACATCATGCTGCGGTTCACCCGGTCCGGTCGTGGCTATGTGCTGCGCCGCGGCCCGAAGCATCTGCGGCCGCGCAGCAACGCGGTGATGCTGCGCGAGACCCGGGTGCTGGCCGCGCTGGCCGACACCGACGTGCCGCATCCGGGGCTGATCGCGGTCTGCGACGACCCGGCGGTGCTCGGGGATGCGGTGTTCTACCTGATGGAGCCCGTCGACGGGTTCAACGCGAGCGGGGAGTTGCCCGCGCTGCACGCCGGCGACCCGGCGGTGCGCTACGCGATGGGGCTGTCGATGGCCGACGCGCTGGCCGAGCTCGGCGCCGTCGACCATGTCGCGGTGGGTCTGGCCGACTACGGCAAGCCGGACGGCTTCCTGGAACGTCAAGTGCCGCGGTGGCTTTCGGAGCTGGACTCCTACCGGCAGTTCGAGAACTACCCGGGGCCCGACCTGCCCGGTATCGACGACGTCGCCGCCTGGTTGCAGCGCAATGTGCCGGCGTCGTGGCAGCCGGGCATTCTGCACGGCGACTACCACGCGGCCAACGTGATGTTCTCCCACACCGGGCCGCAGGTGGCGGCGATCGTGGACTGGGAGATGTCGACGATCGGGGATCCGCTGCTGGACCTGGGCTGGCTGTTGGCCACCTGGCGCCAAAGCGACGGGTCCAGCGTGTTCAGCCACACCCTGACCGGCATGGACGGGCTGGCCTCCACCGACGACCTGGTGGAGCGCTACGCCGCGAACAGCTCCCGCGACCTGTCGCACATCGGCTGGTACACCGTACTGGCCTGCTTCAAACTGGGCATCGTGATCGAGGGGACGCTGGCCCGGGCGTCGGCGGGCATGGCGCAGCGCGAAGTCGGCGAGCAACTGCACGAGGCCGCGGTGTGGCTTTTCCAGCGCGCGGCCACCTTGATGGAGGGCTGAGACGTGACCGAACCCCTTGACACCGTCGACCGGATCGTCGCCGATGACACCCCGCGGCTGATCGAGATGTTCAAAGTCCTTCACCGCAATCCCGAATTGGGCTTCGCCGAGGTGCACACCGCGCGGGCCATCGCGCAGGGGCTGACCAATCTCGGGTTCACCGTCACCACCGGGATCGGCGGCACCGGGGTGGTGGCGATCATGGAGCGCGGCAGCGGCCCGGTGGTGATGTACCGCGCCGACATGGACGCGCTGGCGGTGCGGGAGGCCAGCGGGCTGGACTACGCGAGCACGGTGCGGGTCCGCAACGAGGACGGCAGCGAGTCGCCGGTGGCCCATGTCTGCGGCCACGACGCGCATGTGACCTGGATGCTCGGGATGGCCAAGGTGCTCGCCCAGACCAGCTGGTCGGGCACCGCGGTGCTGATCGGCCAGCCGGCCGAGGAGTTGATCTCCGGTGCCCGGGCCATGGTCGACGACGGTCTCTACGCCGTCGCCCCGCGGCCGGACTACCTCATCGCCCTGCACACCGCGCCGGTCCCGGTGGGCATGGTGGCCGCGGCGGGCGGCGAGCGGATGGCCGGCACCGATCAGCTCGAGATCGTGTTCCACGGCGTCGGCGGGCACGGGTCGCTGCCGCAGCTGGCCAAGGACCCGGTGCTGATGGCCGCGCAAGCCGTCGTGGGGTTCCAGAGCATCGTCAGCCGCAGCATCGCCCCGCAGGACAGTGCGGTGCTGACCGTCGGGTCGGTGCAGGCCGGCGCCAACTACAACGTCATCCCGGACCGGGCCCGGCTGCTGGCCAACCTGCGCTGGTACAGCCCGCAGGTACGCGAACAACTCCTCACCGGCATCCGGACGATCAGCGAGGGCATCGCCCGCGGCTTCGGCCTGCCCGACGAACTGATGCCGGAGATCACGTTGGCCGCCAGTTCCACCCCGCTGGTCAACGACCCGGACCTGACCGCCCGGCTGGCCGTCGCGCTGAGCGGCGTGCTGGGCGAACACAACGTCATCACCGACCTGCCGGCGATCACCGGGTCGGAGGACTGCCACCTGCTCAAAGGACCGCATCACGACATACCGCTGGCCTACCTGATGGTCGGTGTTGCAGACCCGCAGGTGTATGCCGATGCCGTCGCACGGGGCCGGCTGTTCCCCTACACCCCGCATTCTCCGGACTACGTCGTGGATCTCGCGGCGATCGGTTCGGGGGCTCGAATCGCGAGCCGAGCGATGCTAACGTTACTGACTGCTTGTTAGGAACACGACTGATTTTCGCACCATTGTTATGATCAAATGGTTGTGCGGTCCACGAAGCCGAGCTAAGGTTCAAACCTGTGGACGATCGTCACAAGGACCCAACCGTAGTGCTGCCCTACCTCGTCGGCAGGCCGCTCGGCGCGACCGAGGTCTACGAGGCCTTCGGCTATCGCAAATCCGCCTACTACAAGGCGGCCCACGAGGGCCGGCTTATCAGTGCGGACAATCTGATCCGGGTTGCCAGATACTTCGGGTTGAACCCCGTCGACCTTCAGGTCCGATTCGGCTTGATCGAGCACGATGCCGTAACGGAATACTTGGAGTCGTCGTCGCGCCCACTGCGTATCGGCGATTTGAAGGCGGATCTGGACAAACCGCCGGTCTGACCGGACCAGCGGGAAGTACCGTCGACGCATGACGTCGGCCTTCATCGGTGCCACCGTGCTCGTGGCTTGCTACAGCCTGTGGGTGCGTCGCGACACCTGGTGGTCGCGCTGGGAGATCGGCGTCACCACGGCTATCGCGCTGGAGACCTGCGCCCTTGTGCTGATGTCGCCGTGGGCGGCCGAGGCGATCGGACCGTGGCTGCACCGCGCCGTGCGGATGTGGAACCTGCAGCAGCTCGCCGGTCACATCTGCTTCGCCGTCGCGATCGCCGCCAACATCTATCACGTGCTGGTACGCCTGGCCGACTTCGACCGGATCCGGCCGTTCTTCCGCAGGCAGGTGCAGTGGCCGCTGGCAGTCGGCGTGGTGGCAATGGTGGCCGCGTTCGTCGTGGCCGACGCCGGTTACCGCCCAGACGGTTTCACGACGGGTAACGGCGGTGCCTGGGCGACGGTGTACTGGGCGCTGCTGTGCGCGCTGCTGCTCTACCTGTCCGCCCTCGCGACGCGGCTGCTGCTGGTGGTGCGGTCGGATTCGCGCGCCAGGGAGACCGTCGAGCTCTACACGGCCTCGTCGGTGTTCGCGCTGGCGGGCCTGCTGGCCCTGTTGAGCACCACCTGGACCAAGACCGAAGTCAGCGAGCTGGTCTGGTTCTGCGGCTGCGTTTCGGTGGCCATCTTCGCCTACGGCTCAGCCCGTTCATGGAAAGCGAAGGCGGCGTGGTTCGCCTTCGGCCGTCGAACAATCAAGGAGTCCAACCCTCCGCGACCACTGTCTTGAGAGCGCACCATGACGTCGGGATTCATAATCGCCACCCTGGCGATCATCGCCTACAGCCTGTGGGTGCGCCGCGACACCTGGTGGACGCGCTGGGAGGCCGCCGCCTCACTGGCGCTGGCACTGGAAGGCTGTGCGCTGGTGCTGATGTCGCCGTGGGCGGCCGCCACCTTCGGCCCGGCGCTGCACCGCGGGCTCGGGGTGTGGAATGTGCAGCAGATGCTCGGCCACCTGTGCCTGATCGTGGCGATAACGGCGAACATCTATCACATGCTGGTCCGACTTGCCGACCCTGATCAGGTGCGCTCGATCATGCGGCGGCAGCTGCTGTTCCCGGTATGGCTGGGCATCACGCTGATGGTGCCGTCCTACCTGCTCTCCGATCAGCAGTACCACACCGACTTGTTCGCCGCCTCGACCACGGATTCCTGGCTGATCGTCTACGAACTGGTGGGCTGCGCGGTGGTGATCTACCTCAGCGGCTATGTCAGCCGGCTGATGCTGCTGCTGCGCAGCGATCCGCGGGCCAAGTCGACTATTAACCTCTACCTGGTGTCGATGTCGTTCGCCGTGGCGGCCTGCCTGGTGGTGATCGCCTCGGCGTGGGTTGACGGCGATGACGCAAGCCCGATGATCTGGGCATGCATCTGTTTGTCGGTGGGAACCTTCGCCTACGGGTCGGCGCGCTCCTGGGTGGCCAAGAGCGCGTGGTTCACCTCCGGTGGCGGCGGCAGGGTGATCGGCGCGCAATGACGTCGGTATTCATCACCATCACGCTCGCGGTGATCCTGTACAGCCTGTGGGTCCGCCGCGACACCTGGTGGTCGCGATGGGAGGCCGCCGCCACCTTCGCCATCGCGGTCGAGGGCGGCTCGCTGGTGCTGCTGTCGCCGTGGGCCGGCGCCGAGCTGGGCCCGATGCTGCACCGCTGGCTGGGATTCTGGAACGCCCAGCAACTGCTCGGCAGCATCTGCCTGATCGTGGCGATCCTCGGGAACATCTACCACATGCTGGTGCGACTGGCCGATCCCGACCAGGTGCGGCCGATGATGCGCAGACACCTGCTGGTGCCGCTGGGGCTGGGCACCGTGGCAATGGCGGCAACGTTCGTCAAAACCGGGCGGGGCCACGAGCCGGACATGTTCGCCGGCCTCACCGGCAACGGCTGGCTGACCGCCTACGAGGTGTCGGTCTGCGTGATCGTGACGATCCTGAGTAGCTACGTCAGCCGGCTGATGCTGTTGCTGCGGCACGATCCGCGCGCCCGGACGACGGTCAACCTGTACCTGGCGTCGATGGTCTTCGCGGTGGGAGCCTGCCTGATCGGGGTCGCATCGATCTGGGTCGGCGGCTACGCCGGCGAGGCGATCTGGGCGTGCATCTGCCTGTCGGTGGGGATCTTCGCCTACGGGCTGGCGCGCTCCTGGCAGGCCAAACAGGCGTGGTTCTCGCCGGACGCCTCCGCGCGGCAGTGACGCCGCGGCCCGGGCGATTGACGCTGCGTCCAGGGCGTGACCCACTCGCACTTTTCCGCCGTACACGCAGTGTCAACGGGGGAAATTTGTGAGCGCGCCCGAAGGGATTCGAACCCCCAACCTTCTGATCCGTAGTCAGATGCT
>CAYNJD010000081.1:0-2005 GCA_964397355.1 uncultured Mycobacterium sp.
GTCGCCGGCGCGGCGACGGCCGACCGTGTCGAAGTCGAAGCCGAACACCGACAGCGCGACGAGCAGGATCGCCCCGCCCACCACCGCGGGATCGGCCACATTGAACACCGGCCACCAGCCGATCGACAGGAAGTCGACGACGTGGCCCTGCAGATGCCCGGGCGCCCGGAAGAACCGGTCCACCAGATTGCCCAGCGCCCCGCCCAGGATCATGCCCAGCCCGACCGCCCACCAGGGCGACACCAGCCGCCGCGACATCCAGATGATGCCGAGCACCACCGAGCTGGCGATCAGCGTCAACACCCAGGTGTAGCTGGTGGCCATCGAGAACGCCGCACCGGAGTTGCGCACCAGGGTCCAGGTGACGGTATCGCCGATGATCGACACCGGCTGGCCGGGGGTCAGCAGCTTCACCGCGAGCACCTTGGTGACGACGTCTACCAACAGCACGACCGCGGCCACCGACAGCAGCAGGCCAAGCCGCCGGCGCGGCGCGGCCCGCTCCGGGGCCACGTCGGCTGCCGGCTCAGCGTCGGTTGTCTCGTCAGTCACGCCCCCATCATCCCTTAAACCGCGTGCGGCATGATCGCGGCATGGTGTCCAAGCGCCTGACGGTGATCACCACCGGCGGAACCATCGCCGCCAGTACCGACGACGGCGGCGTGCGACGGCCCACCCGACACGGCGCGGACCTGGTCGCCGGACTCGGCGCCGGCGCCGACGTCACGGTGGTGGACCTGATGGCACGGGACAGTTCGGAGCTGACCCCGGCCGACTGGGAGCGGATCCTGGCCGCGGTGCGCACCGCGGTGGACGGCGGCGCGCACGGGGTGGTCGTCACACACGGCACCGACACCTGCGAAGAGACCGCGCTGTGGCTGGAGCTCGGTTATACCGGTGACGCTCCGGTGGTACTGACCGGGGCGCAGCGCAGCGCGGATGCCCCCGATGCCGACGGGCCGGGCAATCTGCGCGACGCACTGCGGCTGGCCGGTGACCCGGCCGCCCGGGGACGCGGCGTACTGGTGTGCTTCGCCGGGCAGGTATTGGCGCCGCTCGGGCTGCACAAGACCACCACCACCGATCTGACCGGTTTCACCGGGCCGCGACTGGGCACGGTGGCCGGCGAGCAGGTGCGACTGGCCGGTGACAAGGTCAGACCGCACCTGGAGGCGGCCACCGCACCGCGGGTGGACGTCGTCGCGCTGTATGCCGGTGCGGACGCGGTGGCGCTGGACGCCTGCGTGGCAGCCGGCGCCCGCGGCGTGGTGCTGGAGGCGTTGGGCTCGGGTAATGCCGGGCAGGCGGTCATCGACGCGGTGCGCCGGCACTGCCGGCAGGGGCTGGCGGTCGCGGTGTCCAGCCGGGTGCCGGGCGGCCGGGTCGGCCCCTACTACGGGCCGGGCCGCGCCCTGGCGGACGCCGGCGCGGTCATGGCGCCCCGGTTGCGACCGGCACAGGCGCGGGTGTTGTTGATGGCGGCGCTGGCCGCGCAGACACCGGTCGGCGACGTTTTCGATCGGTGGGGTTGAGCCATGCGCAAAATTCTCCCGCTCGCCGGCGCCGCGGTTCTCGCGGTCGCCACCGCCGCCGCGGCCCACGCCGATCCGCCGCCGGGAGCCGACGCCGTCGACACCTACCCGCTCGCCACCGGCCGCTACTCCTCACCGAATGACTTCTACTGGGTCTTCTTCAAAACCCCGGACGGCCGCTCCTGCGGGATCGGCCCCAACGGCGGGCCGATCGGCTGCGACGCGGTGCCGAAGGACGCCCCGGCCGGCGCCAACCAGACCGTCATCGAGGTGGGCGGTGTGCCCGCGGGCTACCGTCATGCCGACACCGCGACCTTCACCCGGGACGTCGATGTGCTGCCGGAGGGCTATCGGCTGGAGAATTGGGGATCGACCTGCGGGGTCGGACATCAGGGCACCGTGACCTGCAAGGGATACGGGTCGCATGGCTTCACGATCTCCAGCGTCTACGGCGTGCTGTGGTGACCGGGCTC
>CAYNJD010000081.1:2105-11891 GCA_964397355.1 uncultured Mycobacterium sp.
GGTCGCATGGCTTCACGATCTCCAGCGTCTACGGCGTGCTGTGGTGACCGGGCTCGGAGCCGGCGAGGTAGTCCGGCCAGTCCAGGCTGTCGACGGGGTCGGCACGAGCGATGCCGGGCTCGTCGACCGGAAAGGTCCGCACCGGGCCCGGGCCCGAGCTGCGCGTCTCGAAACGCACCGTCATCACCCCGTGGCCGGCCCCCTGCACCCAGCCGTGTCCCAGCTCGGTATGCGTGACGTCGTCACCCACCCGCCACGGCGCCGCTGCCGGCGGTGAATTCGGCTCCGGCGCCGCTGTTTCGGGCGCCTCGGGCAGCGTCGGCTCCGGGAACGCCAGATCCGGGAACAGTGATTCCTGGCGGACGTCGGTCAGTCCGGAGAACCCCACCCCGAGCAGCCGGATCGGGCCGATCTGCTGCGGGTCGAGCAGCAGCCGGCCGGCCGCCGAGGTCAGCGCGGCGGCGTCGGTGGTCGCATAGGGCAGCGTGGCGGAACGGGTCAGCACGCTCATGTCGGCCTTCTTGAGTTTGACGGTCACGGTGCGGGCGCCGCGGCCGTCGCGCAGCAGTCTGCGATAGGCGTGTTCGCCGATCGGGCCGACCGCGGCCCGCAGCTGCTCCAAGGTGGTCAGGTCGGTGGCGAACGTGGATTCGGCGCTGATCTGCTTGGCCTCGGCGCGTTCGGCGACCGGGCGGTCGTCGATTCCGCGGGCCAGCCGGTGCAGTGCCGGGCCGACGGTGGCGCCCAGGATGTCGGCGACCTCGGTGTCGGTCAACGCGGCGAACTGCCCGATGGTGGCGATGCCGAGCCGATGCAGCTTCTCCTCGGCGACCGGGCCGATCCCCCACAGCCGTCGCACCGGCAGGCCGTCGAGCAGCAGTCGTTCCCCGGCGCGGTCGACCACCCGCACCCCGTCTGGTTTCGCCAGATCCGAGGCGATCTTGGCGATCTGCTTACCCGAGCCCGCCCCGACCGAGGCAACCAGCCCGGTCTCGTCGCGCACCCGCCGGCGCAGCCGCTCGCAGAACCGTTGCACGTCTTGGCTGCTCGCCCCCGCCAGTTCGGCCGGTTCGCCGAACGCCTCGTCGAAGGACAGCTGTTCGACGATCGGGATCACCGCGCGCACGGTCTCGAAGACCCGGCGGCTGGCGACGCCGTACACCGCCCCGCGCGGCGGCAACACCACCGCCGCCGCCCCCACCAGCCGGCGCGCCTGGTGCATCGGCATCGCCGAACGTGCCCCGAACACCCGGGCCTCATAACTGGCGCCGGCCACCACACCGCGGCCCCCCAACCCGCCGACCAGCACCGGCCGTCCACGCAGCGTCGGCCTGGTCAGTTGCTCGACGGAGGCGAAGAACGCGTCCATGTCCAGGTGCAGGACCCAGCGGGACTCCACAGTGGTCGATCTTATTGGGGGCTAGCGTTGGCTCATGGCGATGAATCTGGTTCACCGGCTGTGTTGCAGTTCGCAGTACTGGGCGCGCAAGGTCGAGCACAAGCTGCTGCCGTGGACACTGGCCGGCGTCGACCTCGGCGGGGAGACGCTGGAGATCGGCCCGGGCTACGGCGCCAACCTGCGGTGCCTGGTGGATATGACGCCCCGGTTGACCGCGGTCGAGATCGATCCGCCGATGGCGCGGCAGCTGCAGGCCAAGTACGGTGGGCGGGCCCGCGTCATCATCGGCGACGGCACCGACACCGGGCTGCCCGCCGACGAGTTCAGTTCGGTGGTGTGCTTCACGATGCTGCATCACGTGCCGACGCCGGCGTTGCAGGACCGGCTGTTCGACGAGGCGTTCCGGGTGCTGGCGCCGGGCGGGGTGTTCGCCGGCAGCGACGGCGTGCATTCCACCACCTTCCGGCTGTTGCACCTGCGTGACACCTACAACCCGGTGCCGCCCGAGACACTGCCGGATCGCCTGCGCCGCGCCGGGTTCAGCGATGTGCATGTCGAGGTCGGCGCCGGGCGGCAGCGCTGGCGGGCGACCAAGGCCTAGCGTCCCCCGCGCGGTCAGACCTTGGCGATCGCGACCCGGACACCGTCGCCGATCTCGGCGGCGTCGGCCCCCGGGTCGCCGAATTCGAAACCGGTGGCGAGGATCTCGCCGGCGATCAGCTCGGCGTGCGTCTGCGCCCACCCCAGCCGCCGGTCGGGAACCGACATCACCACGCGAATCCGGTCGGAGACCTCCAGGCCGGTGTTCTTGCGCAGTTCCTGCAGTTCGCGGATACGGTCCTTGGCCCAACCCTCGGCCTCGAGTTCCTCGGTCACCACGGCGTCGAGCACCACCAGTCCGGCGCCGTCGGGCAGTGCCACGGTGAATTCCGGATCGGCGGCCACCAGCTTCGAGGTGTATTCGCCGTCGTGCAGCACAACCGGGCCGGCGCTCAGTGTGCCGTCGGGATTGACCACGCCCTCCCCCGCCTTGACGGCCTTGATCGCGGTCTGCACATCCTTGCCCAATCGCGGGCCGGCCACCTTCGCGTTGACCGCCAGGTCGAAACGGCCGTAGCGGTCGATGTCGTCGGTCAGTTCGACTGCCTTGACGTTGAGTTCGTCGGCGATCAGATTGGTGTAGGGTGCCAGCCGCTGCGGATCGTCCACGGCCACTGTGAGTTTGGGCAGCGGTAGCCGGACACGCAGCTGATGCGCCTTGCGCAGCGACGATGCGGCCGAGCACACCTCGCGCACCTGGTCCATCGCGGCGACCAGCCCGGCGTCGGCCGGCAGGCTGCCGGCCTCCGGCCAGTCAGTCAAATGCACCGAGCGTTCACCGGTGACGCCGCGCCAGATCACCTCGGTGGTCAGCGGCAACAGCGGTGCGGCCAGCCGGCAGGCCACCTCCAGCACGGTGTGCAGCGTGTCGATGGCATCGGGATCCTCGTCCCAGAACCGCTGCCGGGAGCGGCGGACATACCAGTTGGTCAGCGCCTCGGTGAACTGCCGTAGCTCCTCGCAGGCCCCGGAGATGTCGCAGCCGTCCAGTGCCACGGTCAGCTTCTCCCGCAGCGAGGCCAGTTTCGCCAGGATGTAACGGTCCAGCACGTGCGACGAATCGGTGCGCCACACCCCGGGTTCGGGCGCATACAGCGCCAGGAAGCTGTAGGCGTTGGTCAGCGGCAGCATCACCTGTCGCACCCCTTCGCGGATGCCCGGTTCGGTGACGATCAGGTTGCCGCCGCGCAGGATCGGCGACGCCATCAAAAACCAGCGCATGGCGTCGGAGCCGTCGCGGTCGAACACCTCGCTGACATCGGGGTAGTTGCGCAGCGACTTGCTCATCTTCGCACCATCGGAGCCCAGCACGATGCCGTGCGACACACAGGTTTTGAACGCCGGCCGGTCGAACAGCGCGGTGGCCAGCACGTGCAGGGTGTAGAACCAGCCGCGGGTCTGCCCGATGTACTCGACGATGAAGTCGCCCGGGTAGTGGCCGCCGACCTGCTTGTCAGGGTCGGCGCCTTGGACGCCGTCGAACCATTCCTTATTCTCGAACGGGTAGTGCACCTGGGCGTAGGGCATCGACCCGGAGTCGAACCACACGTCGAGCACGTCGGGAATGCGCCGCATCGTCGAGCGCCCGGTCCGGTCATCGGGATTCGGACGGGTCAGCTCATCGATGTAGGGCCGGTGCAGATTGTCCGGGCGCACCCCGAAATCGCGCTCCAGTTCGTCGAGGCTGCCGTAGACGTCGATGCGCGGGTAGGCCGGGTCATCGGATTTCCATACCGGAATCGGGGTGCCCCAGTAGCGGTTTCGTGAGATGGACCAGTCTCGTGCCCCGGCCAGCCACTTGCCGAACTGGCCGTGTTTGACGTGTTCGGGATACCAGGTGATCTGCTCGTTGAGCTCGACCATGCGGTCCCGGAATTCGCTGACCCGGACGAACCACGACGACACCGCCTTGTAGATCAGCGGGTTTCGGCACCGCCAGCAGTGCGGGTAGGGGTGCTCGTAGGTCTCGTGGCGCAGCAGCACGGCCCCGTTGGTCGCGACCGGCCCGGTGCCGTTCTTCAAATCGGCGATGATCGCCTTGTTCGCGTCGAAGACGTGCTGCCCGGCGTAGTCGGGCACGGTGGAATCGAAGCGGCCCTTGGCGTCGACCGGGGTGACGGGGCTGATGCCGGCCGGGTCGGTGGTGTTCTTGTCGTCTTCGCCGTAGGCCGGTGCCAGGTGCACGATCCCCGTGCCGTCCTCGGTGGACACGAAGTCCGCGGCCAGTACCCGAAAAGCGTTCGGCGCGTCCATGAAATAGGGAAACGGCGGAAGATAGGTCAACCCGACCAGTTCGGCGCCGGGGAAGCTGGCCAACACCCGGGGCTCGTCGCCCAGCTCACGCGCGTAGCCGGCCAGCCGCGCCTCGGCCAGCACGAAGCGCCGCTGCCCCGCCGCGACCTGCACGTAGGTCACCTCGGGGTTGACCGCGACGGCCTGATTCGACGGCAACGTCCACGGCGTGGTGGTCCACACCAGCAGGTGAGAGCCGGCCAGCCCCTCGCCCGGCTGTCCGTCAGCGATCTGGAATCCGACGGTCAGTGCCGGGTCCTGTCGGCTCTGGTAGACGTCGTCGTCCATGCGCAGTTCGTGGTTGGACAGCGGGGTCTCGTCGCGCCAGCAGTACGGCAGCACCCGGTAGCCCTCGTAGGCCAGGCCCTTGTCCCACAACTGTTTGAACGCCCACAGCACCGACTCCATGAACGGCAGGTCCAGGGTCTTGTAGTCGTTGTCGAAGTCCACCCAGCGGGCCTGCCGGGTGACGTAGGCCTGCCATTCGGCGGTGTAGCGCAGCACCGATTCGCGGCAGGCCTCGTTGAACGCGGCGATGCCCATGGCATCGATCTGCGACTTGTCGGTGATGCCCAGCTGGCGTTCGACCTCGAGTTCGGCGGGCAGGCCGTGGGTGTCCCAGCCGAATCGCCGCTCCACCTTGTAGCCGCGCATCGTGCGGTAGCGCGGCACGATGTCCTTGACGTAGCCGGTGAGCAGGTGCCCGTAGTGCGGCAACCCGTTGGCGAAGGGCGGGCCGTCGTAGAACACGTACTCTTCGGCGCCGTCGCGGGCCGCGATGCTGGCCCGGAAGGTGTCGTCGGCCGCCCAGTAGTCGAGGACCTCGGCTTCGGCCGCCGGGAAGTCGGGGGCACCGGCGGCCGGCTTCGGATAGCTGCGTTCGCTCACTTGTCTGTCGTCTCCCAAGCGCCCGGCCCGGGGACGACGCCGCGCGGTTGCGCGAGCGCCGCGGTACCACCCCGCTTGCCGCACCCGCCACGGGGCGCGACCGCTCAAACAAGGCTGTGACGGGCCTACCCGTTCGGTTCTACTGGGCTCTTCGGTGCAGCCGAGCCGTTCTTCCGAAGGCTCCCCGGTGATGGCCGGATCAACGCCGATGGCCGAGATTCTAGAGGCCCCGATCAACTCGCGCACCGGCAGGGCCACCGGCCTCTACACTGCTGCGCGTGGCATTCAGCGCGTCGTACGCCCGCGATGTGGTGCTGCCACTGGCGCAGGCGGCCTACACGGTGATGACCGGTGCTGCGCCCGCCTTGCCGGCCGGGTTCATCCGCACCGCCTTGATCGAGGCCGATCCGGCTCACCTGTCCGGCCTGCCCGATCAGCACCCGGCGACGGCAATGGCCAAGGACACCAACATCTTCGGACTGATGGGGCATGACACCGCCGGCCGCTTGGCGTTCGTGTCCTTTCGGGGCAGCGCCGATGTGGCGGACTGGATCGCCGACTTCGACTTTGTGCCGACGCCCTATGCCCCGGTTGCGGGGTCCATACGGCGGTCCCAACTTCCCCTCTCCTCCGTCGAGCCTCGCTGGACCGCCGGGTTCGGACAGGTGCACGCGGGGTTCCAGGACACCTACGGCTGCGTCCGTGACAGCATCGCCGCCAACCTGGCCACTGCGGCCCGCGGTTGCGACCGAATTCTGATCACCGGGCACAGTCTGGGCGCGGCACTGGCCGTGCTGGCGGCCCCGGATGTGGCCCGTCGCATGCCGCCGAACACGATCGAGCCGCGGCTCACCACGTTCGGCGGTCCACGGGTCGGGTTGCCCGACTTCGCCACCGCCTTCGATGCGGCGATCGAGTGTTGCTATCGGGTGGTGAATTTCCTGGACATCGTGCCGCTGGTGCCGCCCTCGCCGTATGTGCATGTCGGAGCCGAGGTCGCGGTGGACAGCGGCGGGGCGATCGACGTCGGCTGGCGGCACAGCCTGGCCGCTTATCACGCGGGGCTGTCGGCACTGATCGCGAACCAGCCATGAGCAGGGTCCGTTCACCGGTCGCCGTCGGGCTGGTCGCAGCCGCCGCCCTGATGGCGATCGCGGCGACGGCGGCACCACCGCCGGACGCCCGGCTGGATCCGGTGCGGTTGACCGGCACGGGAGACGGCTTGGGCGACGGTTTGGCGCTGATCATGGGCGGCAGCGGCAATCCGCTGCCTGCGCCCGGTTACGTCGACGCCGCCGACACCCTCTACCTGCGGCCGCACGGCTTCACCGGCGTCTCGCAGCCGCTGTTCACCCCGGCGGGCTTCTACCCGACGACCGGCGTCAAGAGCCTTCCGGCGTTCGTCTCCGAAACCCAGGGCGCCCAGATGCTCAGTGAGACGGTCAGCCGCCGGCTCGCCGACGGCCAGGTGGACGCGACGAATCCGGTGGTGGTCTTCGGCTATTCGCAGAGCGCCGCGCTGTCGTCGCTGGCGATGACGCAGCTGGCCGAGCAGGGGGTGCCGGCCGACGACGTCCATTTCGTGCTGGTCGGCGACACCGCCGCACCCAACGGCGGGTTGCTGGAACGTTTCGACTTCCCGCTCGGTTCGAACCCGTCGATCCCGAGCCTGGGCATCACGTTCGGCCACCCCACCCCGAACCTGTATCCGACCGACGTCTACACCCTCGAGTACGACGGTTTCGCCGACTTCCCGCAGTACACCCTCAACCCGATCGCCGACCTGAACGCCCTGGTGGGAATGGTTTTCGAGCACTTCACCTATCTGGGTCTACAGCCTGAGCAGATCGCCGGCGCCATCGAGTTGCCCACCGCCGACGCCGACTCGCTGATCCACTACTACATGATCCCGCAGGATCACCTGCCGTTGCTGGATCTGGTTCGGTTCGTGCCGTTCATCGGCAACCCGCTGGCCGACCTGCTCGAACCGGACATGACGGTGCTGGTGAATCTCGGCTACGGCAGTATCACCGAGGGCTGGAGCCAGGGACCGGCGGATGTGGAGACCCCGTTCGGGTTGTTCCCGCCCGGCCTCGACTGGGGTGAGGTGTTCACCGCGCTGCTCAACGGGATACCGGAAGGCATCATCGCCGCCGGCCGCGACCTGCTCGATCCGCAGAACTACGACATCTTCGCCTCGATCGCCGCGAACCCGGTGACCGGTCCGCTGCTGCGGTCGGCCTACGCGGTCGGCGATCTCACCACGAATCCCGCCGTCTTCCTCGATGATCCGAACCTGCAGACGTTCAGCGAGGTGCTCAGCACCTTGGACCTCGGATCGTCCGGGGCTGCGCCGGACGGCTATGAGCAGTTGCTCCCGCTGGCCGACGTGCTGACCGCGTTGAGCGTCACCCTTCCGGCCTATGACCTCGCGGTGTTCCTCGACGGGCTGGAGGCCGGCAACCTCATCGAGGCGATCGGTCTGCCCGTTGCGGCCAACATGGCCCTGATCCCGATCGCGATCGGCCTGGGTCTGGGCGGCGGGGCTTTCTAACGGGCCTCCAGGCACTCCCAGCAGTCCGGCATCAGCCCGGTCTCGATGAAGTCGGCCAGTTCGGTCGCCTGGTCGGGTTCCAGCCTGGTGTCGGCCGCCGGGTAGATGACGTCCTCCTCCTTGGAGTTGTGGACGGCGAGTTGATCGAGCAGCAGGCGGCTGACCGCCGCCATCGCCTCGAGGTCGCCGCCGGTCGCCAGCCCGGCCAGTGCTTCCATGGTGCGCCAGATCTCGCCGTGCTCGGTCATCATCACCGCGACCGGCATTGCCATGCCGCCGTGCCGGATCGGCGGGAACAGGATTCTTTCCTCCAGGTAGATGTGCCGGCGCAGCGCCTCCAGCGCCGTGTCCAGCTTCTCGGCGTCGACAACGCCGCACCGTAGGCCGCTCAGGAAGGCTCCCAGCGCGTCGTCGACCTCCTGATGCTCACGCTCCAGGGCGACCGAGATGGCGGGACTGCCGGGCTTGTCAACGTGCATGGCCGATCTCCGATCCTCAGGCGGCGGCCTTGGCGCAGACCCAGCCGTCGGGCATCCGACCGGTTTGGATGAACTCGGACAGTTCCGCCGCTGTCTCCGGGGGTAGACCGGTGTCGGCCGCCGGATAGATCACCGGCTCCTCCACCTTGTTGTGATCGGCCAGCAGGGTTTGCAGGCGTTGGCAGGGTTCCCGCAGTTTGCCGGGCTCGGTTGCGTTTCCGGCCAGGTTGTCGAGGACGTCCATGGTGCGCCAGATCTCGCCGTGGCCCCGGATCATCCCGAACACCGACATCATCTGGGCGCCCTTGCTGATCGGCGGGAACAGGATCTGTTCCTCCAGATAGATGTGGCGCCGCAACGCGGCCAGGGTCTTGCGGAGGGCATCGGCGTCAACGCTACCGCCGTCCAGCTTCTCCAGGAATGCCCCGATTCCGGCGTCGATTTCCTGATGCTCGCGTTCCAATGCGGCCGAGAGGTTTTCGTCAGACATGGCCTTCAGCGCTCCGGTCATGCCAGCTTGGCATCGACGCTGATCTCGGCGCCGGCGAACAACCGCGACACCGGGCACAGTGCCGCGGCGGCGTCGACGACCCGGGCGAAGCCGTCGGCGTCCAGACCGGCCACCTTGGCACGAACGGTCAGCTTCGACGTGGTGATGGTGGGCAGCCCGTCGACCGCGTCGAGGGTGACCGTCGAGGTGACGTCGAGTTGCTGCGGTGGAGTGTCGTTCTCCCCGAGCTTGAGCGACAACGCCATCGCGAAACACGACGAGTGTGCGGCGGCGGCGAGTTCCTCCGGACTGGTCTTGCCGCCGGGTTGCTCGGTTCGGGCCGCCCAGGTCACCGGCAGGCCGTCGAGCGCTCCACTGCTGCCGTGCCCCAAGGTGCCCGCCCCGGTGGCCAACGGCCCTTCCCAGCTGGTCTGTACGGTGCGATCCGCGATGCTCATCTAGCCGACTCCTCACCTTGCGGACGCCGCCTGAGACCGAGCCGGAACCCGCAATTATTTTCTACAACCCGGACTTGGTTAAAGTTAGTCCATGGTGCGGCGTTCTGACCAGAGCCGATCGGCCCTACCTCAGCGCTCGGTCTCCTCCTCCGGTGGTTGAGTCGCGGCCAGGACCTCGGTGGGCCGGTCCTCGGTCGGTGTCGCGG
Organism: uncultured Mycobacterium sp.; assembly: GCA_964397355.1. Lineage (GTDB taxonomy): Bacteria > Actinomycetota > Actinomycetes > Mycobacteriales > Mycobacteriaceae > Mycobacterium. The sequence goes on from CAYNJD010000081.1 coordinate 11,472, forward strand.
GCAGTCCGGACAGCTCCGGGAACGCCGTCGCGACCATGTCCTCGAACGTCCGGTCGTTCCCTTCGGCCTCGTCGGCGTGTCCGGTCCCATCGCCGTCGTCGGTCACATCGGTGTCGCCGGCCTCATCGGTGTCGTCGGCCGCAGTGACCGGTGCATGCACCGCACGCGCCGGATGCTCCCGAACGTTCAGCGGCCACCAGAACCACCTGCCGAGCAGCGCCGCCATCGACGGCATCATGAACGAGCGCACGATCAGCGTGTCGAACAGCAGGCCCAGACCGATCGTGGTGCCCACCTGGCCCACCACACGCAGGTCACTGACCAGCATGGATGCCATGGTGAACGCGAACACCAATCCGGCAGCCGTGACGACCTTGCCGGTGCCGCCCATCGCCCGGATGATGCCGGTCTTGATCCCGG
>CAYNJD010000082.1:0-11876 GCA_964397355.1 uncultured Mycobacterium sp.
CGGGCAGGGCTTCAACGCCGCGACGCTGTCCTACGGTGACCTGGCCGCCGACGGCATCGTCGACCCGGTGAAGGTGACCCGTTCGGCGGTGCTCAACGCCGCCTCGGTGGCCCGCATGGTGCTGACCACCGAGACCGCGGTGGTCGACAAGCCCGCCGAGGAAGAGGACGACGGGCACGGCCATCACGGGCACGCGCACTAGGTAACCCGCGAGAGCACCCCCGGCCAGGAGGCCGGGGGTGCTTTCGTCACCAGTGGTTAGCAACCGCGAATAACGGGTATGGGGCAGCCGCGACGTTGAGCGAGACGCCGTCGATGGCTGCGGGTAGCCGGCCGTGGTGGGTAAGGAGCGAGGAACACCGATGATGATGAAATTCGTTGCGGCCGCTGCGGTCGGCCTCGGCATGCTGATTTCCAGCGGGTGCTCGGCGGCGTCGGAGGTGATCAACACCGGCGGCGACACGAAATGCAAGGACTTCATCGACCAGGACGAGAAGAAGCAGGACGACGAGATCAGCAAGATGCTCAAGGACAAGAGCGGCGCTGAGCCCTCCAATCTGGAGCTCTCGGCGACCCGCGTGTCGGTCTCGACCTACTGCAAGACGGTGGGCACCCCGGACAGCAAGATCTCCGAGGCGCCGCACGGCTGACCGCGGGCCGGATCAGAAGACGTCGTTGAAGAGCAGTTGCAGCGAGTCGAACACGGCCTGGAACGGATTGCTGGTGGCGACCCCGTGGAACAGTAGCGCGCTGATCCAGGCGTCGAAGTCGTTGATGTCGGTGTCGTCGATATCGATGTAGGTCAGGGCGCCGTCGACCGTGGTGGTGGCGTCGGCGACCTGCTCCGGTGTCAGCCCCAGGTACCACACGTGCGGCCACAGGATGTTCAGCAGCGCGCCCCACAGGCCCTGCTCGGCGTAGACGTCGGTGAAGTTGGAGACCGGATCGCCGGGAAGGCCGTAAATGGTTGCCGCATATAGGTCATTCGGTGTCGAACTGCCGAGGACCTCGGTCATGTCGAACGTCTTGAGCAGCCACTCGGTCAGCTCTGGGCCGAGTGTGGTGTTCATGGCCGCTTCGATGTGCTGCCAGATGCCGTCGGGGGCCGACGGGTCGCCGATGAACACGAAGTGCAGTGAGTCCAGTGGGATGCCGGCTTCGGCGAGCCGGGTCATGGCGATGGATTCGGCGGTGGCGCTCTGCGAATAGCCGAAGATGGTCAGTGGGTGTTCGGCGTCGAACGCGCCGGGGTTGGCGTCGAACTGGTTCTGCACGGCCAGCACGATGGCCGACGCGGCCGTGAGGCTGCTGGGGCCCTGCTGGATCAGCTCGGGTGTGGTCAGCACCTGCAGTGGGGCGGTGCACGGGTCGGTGCCGTCCATGTAGCACACGGTCGAGTCGATGGAGCCGCCGTTGAAGCCCAGCGGGTTGAGGTACAGCTCCTCGGCGGAGCGCGCGAGTTCCGGTGACGGCGTTGGCTGGCCGGTGCCCCCGAGAATGAGCGCGGTCTCGCTGCCCGACAGCGGGCCGTCGAGGGCGAGCAGCGCCGCCTCGGCGCGAAGGGGTGGACTGATCGCCGCGCCGGCCGTGGTGATGACCATGCCGGCGGCCGCCAGCAGGGCGACCGGGGTTTTCGACCACGTCGGCCCGTCGTTCTGCCGCGTTACCCGAGTCATAGCGCCCCCTCAGTCTGACTTCACATGATTATCACATTCTCATATTTGGAGTCTAGGGTTCTCGCATAATTGATCTTCAGCGAAATCAACCCCAACAACGATGGGCGCGGCCATCAATGGCCCACTCCCGGCGGTGTCATGGCCGGGGCGCTTCTGGTGCCGGTCCCCGCTAGCCGGGGGGCGGGGCGGGCGGAATCGCCCCGTCGCATCCACCCGGCGGGGGCGGCGCCGGGAACATGTTGTTGCCGCTGTCGCCTACGCAGTCGTAGTGATAGGTGACACCGATTCCGATGAAGCCGTTGTCCACCCACTGATGCCAATACGATCCGTCGGGGTACTTGGCGCCATCGCACACCCCCATGGCGCCGCCGAGGGTCGCTCCACCGGCACCCCAGTGCCCGCCCGGGCAGAAATTCTTCGTGATGTCCGGTTTGTGTGGATCCGGCGGGTCGGCATCGGCGTGGGGCGCCGATGACACGAACGCGACCACCGCACAGCCGACCGCCACGGCGACAGAGGTGAAACTCCGCACTGATTACCGCCTTCCGCATCATGTGGTGTCGGCGTGATCCGGAGCGGCCGTGACCGCGACCGTCGAGGCATCCTCGATCGGTATGTTCACCCGACTCAGCGATGTTAACGTGACCGTCGAATCGGGGCCCTGTCGGCCGCTGTCCCCGAATCTGCGCTGCGCGGAACGCATTTCTGGCCAACGGGGTCGAGCGCTCGGCCCATGGACGGCATCGTAGCGGCCGGTGGAATGGTGCCGCTGAGACATCGATAAGGAGAGCCATGGACCAACAGACCTACGACCGCGGTCGCGAGATAAGAACGGCCGTGCTGGGCAACGCCTACGTCGCCAGTGCCGACACCGGTGACGAGTTCTCAAAGCCGTTCCAGGATCTGGTCACCGAGTACTGCTGGGGTGCGGTGTGGGGCCGCGACGGTCTGTCGCGCAAGACCCGCAGCATGCTCAATCTGGCGATGATCGCGGTGCTCAACCGGCCCCATGAGCTGCGCACCCACGTCAAGGGGGCGCTGACCAACGGCGTCACGCGCGACGAGATTCGGGAGATCTTCATGCAGGTGGCGATCTACGCGGGCGTTCCGGCGGCGGTGGACGGCTTCCGGATCGCCCGGGAGGCTTTCGACGAATACGACAACGCGCGATGATCGGCTTCATCGGACTGGGCAACATGGGATTCCCCATGGCCGGTCGGCTGGCGGCCGCCGGCCGCGAACTGGTCGTCTACGACACCCGCGGCGAAGTGGTCGAGCGGGCAACGAAGTTCGGTGCACGCGGTGCGGCGTCGCCGCGGCAGGTCGCCGACGAAGCGGAGATCGTGATGGCCAGCCTGCCGTCACTGCCCGCCTCCGAGGAGGTGGCCGGGGAAGTGGCCGGCGGCACGAAGATCGAGCTGTTCGTTGACCTGTCCACCGTGGGAAGTGATGTGGCGCAGCGCAATCACGCGGCCCTGGCGGCTGCCGGAGTCGCGGCGCTGGACGCGCCCGTCAGCGGCGGCGTCAGCGGTGCGCAGCGCGGCGCACTGGCCATCATGGTGTCGGGGCCGCGCGCGGCGTTCGCCACCGCCGAAGCGTTGTTGGACGAGCTCGGCCGGCCGTTCTTCGTCGGCGAGAAGCCCGGCGCCGCCCAGACCATGAAGCTGGTCAACAACCTGATGGCGGCCACCACGCTGGCGGCCACCGCCGAAGTCATGGTGATGGGGGTCAAGGCCGGCCTCGACGCGCAAACCATGCTCGACGTGCTCAACGCCGGTTCGGGCGGCACCCACGCCAGCCGCCGGCTCGGTGCTCGTCGAAGCCACGACGGATGGCAGGCCGCAGACAAACGTTACCTATTCGAAGCCACCCTGGCCCTGCTCAGCACCAGCGGCCCCAGCGACAAACCACTGAACACGTTGCCCCACAGCGGCTCTCACGACATAGTGAGGCCCGGCAGAGCCTCACGTGAAACGGCGGCTCGATTTGCACTACCTCACGGGACGTGACCCTACGCAGGCACGAAAGCGTCGTGCGCATCGTCGAAAATGCCACGTTGTGGGCAGTCGGTTTCACGTACCTCAATGCCCCGCGCTACTTGAGATATCCGTGGGGCCGGTGAGTCCGAAATCCTTGTATGCCGGGGCCTTCGTTACGGGTCTGACCAACGATGCCGAGTCGGGTAAGCGCGTGTGACGTGGGTGTCGGTCGGCGTCATCGCACTGACTTCAAGACGCTTAGGAGGGAGTTCTACCGTGCTGTCGGTGGTGTGTGCAAACATGCATCCATACGAACAAACTGAAAGGTCTCAAGGTGCGGGCTGCTCGAACCCTATTAGCGTTGGACGATGCATTCGCGTTCGTGTCAGGAGGATCGCATGCCATTGCATGACGGTCAAACCTTTGCTGGCTACACCATCGTCCAACTTCTTGGTGTTGGTGGGATGGGCGAGGTTTATCTCGCGCAGCACCCGAGGCTGCCGCGACGTGACGCCCTCAAGATCTTGCCCGGCGGCATTTCCGCCGATCCGGAGTTTCGGCGACGCTTTGAGCTTGAGGCGGACCTGGCCTCGAAACTGTGGCACCCCCACATCGTGGGGGTTCACGACCGCGGCGAGGTGGATGGGCAGTTGTGGATCTCGATGGACTTCGTCAACGGACGCGATGCATCAAGGCTATTGCGCGAGCAGTACCCCGAAGGGATGCCCGCAGCCGAAGTTGTCGAGATCGTTACCGCGTTGGCCAGTGCGCTGGACTACGCTCACGATCAGGGGCTAGTTCATCGGGATGTTAAGCCAGCCAACATCATTCTTGCGAATCCCGGTAACGATGGTGATCGGCGGATACTCCTCGCCGACTTCGGGGTCGCTCGCACGATGGATGCAGTTAGCGGACTCACCGCAACCAACATGACGGTCGGAACTGTCGCCTACTGCGCCCCCGAGCAACTGATGGGCAGTTCTGTCGATGGCCGAGCCGACCAGTATGCTCTGGCTGCAACTGCGTACGAACTACTTACCGGTAGTACTGTGTTTCCTAACTCAAATGCTGCTGTCGTTATCAGTCAGCATCTCAATGCCGAACCGCCGACTCTATCGACGAGGAAGCCCCACCTTGCAGCGGCAGACGCAGTGTTCGCCGCAGCCATGTCGAAGAATCCGAGCCACCGCTTCAGTCGGTGTTCTGATTTTGCTAATGCGCTTGCCGAACAGCTAGATCTAAGTCGCAGTCAGTCCGCAAAGGCCACCGCTTCTGCGTCAGGCATCGCTAGGGGTGCGAACATGGCTGAAATCAGGAAAAGCGGAACTCTGGAAGGTTGGAAACCGCCGTTTCAGTTCGCAGAACACCAGCCCCCCGAGACTCCGGTGCCAGGAAAACAGAGGAACACTGTAGGCCTTATCGCATTGATTGTAGGTGTCGTTGGGTTCGTATTTGCGTGCATCCCCGGCGCGCTCATTGTGGGATGGGTTCTTCTTCCGATTGCGTTTATCCTTAGCGTCGTGGGGTTGTGTCTATCGGGAAAGACAAAAAGTACAAGCATTGCAGCCTCCATCATCTCGATAGTTGGTACGGTTGTCGGATTTACTGTTTTCTCTTCCGTGGTTGCCGATTCCTTTGCTGACGCTTTTGAAGGATCTGATATGTCGGCGACACCCGCGACAAGTGGAAGTGGCGCGGCTAACAATCATGAGGACGCGGGCAGTCGGACGAATCCCTTGCCGTTGGGCGAAACCGTCAGCAATAGAGATTGGAAGGTTACTCTTGGCGTCCCACGTGAAGCTGGCGCAGAGGTCGCCGCTGAAAACCCGTTCAATGACCCTCCCGAGCCTGGTATGGAGTACTGGATGGTCCCCGTCACGGCTACCTACACTGGCAGCGACACCGGGCACGCTGGCTTCGGCATCACTGTCGCGTTCGTGGGGGCGGATAACCGGACCTACAGTGATCGCTGTGGGGTCATACCCGACGACATCAGCGACGTCGGGGCACTGTACAAGGGTGGTGAAGCCAAAGGGAACGTCTGTGTAGCGATCCCTGCTGGCGCGGATGGATTGTGGTCAGTTTCGACAGGTTTCGTTGGTCAGCCTGTTTTCTTCGCGGCAAGATAGTGCGCGTATCGCGCGGTAACGGTATACGCCGACGCGCAGGCAAGTCCTGGACTGGCATGCCGCCAGTCTGATGTGTGCGGGTGACCCACCCAAAGTGGCGGGCTCGCTCAATCATTACCGCTGAGACATCGATAAGGAGAGCCATGGACCAACAGACCTACGACCGCGGTCGCGAGATAAGAACGGCCGTGCTGGGCAACGCCTACGTCGCCAGTGCCGACACCGGTGACGAGTTCTCAAAGCCGTTCCAGGATCTGGTCACCGAGTACTGCTGGGGTGCGGTGTGGGGCCGCGACGGTCTGTCGCGCAAGACCCGCAGCATGCTCAATCTGGCGATGATCGCGGTGCTCAACCGGCCCCATGAGCTGCGCACCCACGTCAAGGGGGCGCTGACCAACGGCGTCACGCGCGACGAGATTCGGGAGATCTTCATGCAGGTGGCGATCTACGCGGGCGTTCCGGCGGCGGTGGACGGCTTCCGGATCGCCCGGGAGGCTTTCGACGAATACGACAACGCGCGATGATCGGCTTCATCGGACTGGGCAACATGGGATTCCCCATGGCCGGTCGGCTGGCGGCCGCCGGCCGCGAACTGGTCGTCTACGACACCCGCGGCGAAGTGGTCGAGCGGGCAACGAAGTTCGGTGCACGCGGTGCGGCGTCGCCGCGGCAGGTCGCCGACGAAGCGGAGATCGTGATGGCCAGCCTGCCGTCACTGCCCGCCTCCGAGGAGGTGGCCGGGGAAGTGGCCGGCGGCACGAAGATCGAGCTGTTCGTTGACCTGTCCACCGTGGGAAGTGATGTGGCGCAGCGCAATCACGCGGCCCTGGCGGCTGCCGGAGTCGCGGCGCTGGACGCGCCCGTCAGCGGCGGCGTCAGCGGTGCGCAGCGCGGCGCACTGGCCATCATGGTGTCGGGGCCGCGCGCGGCGTTCGCCACCGCCGAAGCGTTGTTGGACGAGCTCGGCCGGCCGTTCTTCGTCGGCGAGAAGCCCGGCGCCGCCCAGACCATGAAGCTGGTCAACAACCTGATGGCGGCCACCACGCTGGCGGCCACCGCCGAAGTCATGGTGATGGGGGTCAAGGCCGGCCTCGACGCGCAAACCATGCTCGACGTGCTCAACGCCGGTTCGGGCGGCACCCACGCCAGCCGCGACAAGTTCCCCAAGGCGGTGCTGCCGCGCACGTTCGACTACGGATTCGCGACCGGTCTGATGGTCAAGGATGTGCGGCTCTATCTCGAGGAGGCCGGCGCGCTGGGGCTGTCGGCGCAGCTGGCCGAGGCGGTGGCCGGCATGTGGGAGTCGACGCTGTGCGAGCAGGGCCCCGACTCCGACTTCACCAGCATCGTCAAGGTGTTGGAGCAGGCCGCCGGTGTGACGGTGGGAGAGCCGCGCTGACCGCGACCGCTCCGCGACGTCAGAAGAAGTTGGCGAAAAGCAGTTGCAGCGAGTCGAATACGCTCTCGAACAGCCCGCTGTTGGCGGCCCCGCCGCTGAAGACCGCATCGAGCCACGCGGTGAGGCCGTTGATGTCGGTGTCGTCGATGTCGACGTAGGTCAGGGCGCCGTCGACCGTGGTGGTGGCGTCGGCGACCTGCTCCGGTGTCAGCCCCAGGTACCACACGTGCGGCCACAGGATGTTCAGCAGCGCGCCCCACAGGCCCTGCTCGGCGTAGACGTCGGTGAAGTTGGAGACCGGATCGCCGGGAAGGCCGTAAATGGTTGCCGCATATAGGTCATTCGGTGTCGAACTGCCGAGGACCTCGGTCATGTCGAACGTCTTGAGCAGCCACTCGGTCAGCTCTGGGCCGAGTGTGGTGTTCATGGCCGCTTCGATGTGCTGCCAGATGCCGTCGGGGGCCGACGGGTCGCCGATGAACACGAAGTGCAGTGAGTCCAGTGGGATGCCGGCTTCGGCGAGCCGGGTCATGGCGATGGATTCGGCGGTGGCGCTCTGCGAATAGCCGAAGATGGTCAGTGGGTGTTCGGCGTCGAACGCGCCGGGGTTGGCGTCGAACTGGTTCTGCACGGCCAGCACGATGGCCGACGCGGCCGTGAGGCTGCTGGGGCCCTGCTGGATCAGCTCGGGTGTGGTCAGCACCTGCAGTGGGGCGGTGCACGGGTCGGTGCCGTCCATGTAGCACACGGTCGAGTCGATGGAGCCGCCGTTGAAGCCCAGCGGGTTGAGGTACAGCTCCTCGGCGGAGCGCGCGAGTTCCGGTGACGGCGTTGGCTGGCCGGTGCCCCCGAGAATGAGCGCGGTCTCGCTGCCCGACAGCGGGCCGTCGAGGGCGAGCAGCGCCGCCTCGGCGCGGACGGGTTGGCTGATCGCCACACCGGCCGCGGCGACGATCATGCCGGCGGTGGCCAGCAGCGCGACCGGGGTTTTCGGCCGCAGCCGCGCCTCGTCGTGCCGGGTTGTGTGAACGGTTGCGTGCCCCCTAGTGCGCATCGCATTTGCTTAGCACACGCTGATATTGCGTTCGAGGGTTTTGGCGATTATTGCTGTCGGCCGCCGCGCCGGCGGGTCAGAGCGTGTCGGGGCACAGATTGTGCTGCGCGGCGTTGAGCAGCATGCGGCCTTTGTCTACGTCGTTCGGGTTGAGCTGGGCCAGTGTCTGTTCCGGGCGCTCACCCAGATGCAGCCGGTTGCAGGCCATCCAGCCGTTGGCCACCACCACACCGTCGGGCATCTGGGCGTCCCCGACGGTCAGGCCCGGGAACCCGTTGGCCCGCAGTTCGTTGAGAAAACCCTCTTCGTCGGCGCTTGCGACGGGCGCCACGGCCAATCCCAGGGTGATGCCCGCCGCGATGGCTCCGAACAGAAACTGTTTCTTCATGGTGCTCCCCTTGGGCTCCGGCGCCGGCGATCGGGCACTCCGCTCAGGCAGCGTACGGCCACGGCGGTCACCGCGCGCTCAATTCAGCGGAGTCAGTCCCTCGTTGGGCTGCAGACCCCCGGGCGCATACGGGCCGGTCACCAGCGACGGGCAGGGAGCGAACGGGCCCACCACCGAACCGGTGTCCGGGCAGTAGTAGACATCGCTCAGGTCTCCGCACAGCCGTTCGTCGAAGCAGCTGGCCGGGTCGGCGGCGGCGGTACCGGCCAGCCCGATACCGAGCGAGGCGAGAAGCGTCGCGGTGCTGAACACGAGTGCAGGTTTCATACCTCTGATCCAACAGCAGGGGTCTGACACCTGACCTGCGGCAGCGAACAGCCCCCGAGGAATCGGGGGCTGCTCTGGCCCACCCGCGGGCCGCGGATGTGACGCCGCCGGCCGCTTCGGGGTGGTCTTGGGGTGCGTCAGCCGCTGGGCCGCAGGTTGCAGCGCAGCACGGCGTGCCGCTCGGATTCCGACATGCCGCCCCAGATGCCGTAGGGCTCGCCCACGGCCAGCGCGTGGGCGCGGCACTGCTCCAACACCGGGCAGCTGCGGCACCACCGCTTGGCGTTCTGCTCGCGCTGCGCGCGGGCGCGGCCACGCTCCCCGTCGGGCGGGAAGAACACCGACGAGTCGACGCCGCGGCACGCGCCTCGGAGTTGCCAATCCCATACGTCCGCATTGCGGCCGGGCAGCTGCTCAACCAGTGGCATGGGAACCCCTCTCAAAATGCTGGTCGGCCCGATCGGATCGGCCGTTGAGCGGTGTCAGGTGGTGCGCGTAAAACAGCGCCGGCTATATCCGGCGCCGTGGGGACCGTAACCAAAGCGTCTGAAGTTAGGCCTACGTAACGGTTAAGAAAGGCTGGCCTAAGGCGGTGGACATTCGCTGAGACTGGATGCGGTTCTGGGCGGTTGGCGAGGCGGTCATACCGGCCGCGTAACGTCGCGCAGCGATGAGCGAGGCTCCCCACGACCCGGCTGCGGTGTTGGCCGCTGCCGCGTTCGGCGGTGAACCCGGCCGCTGGCCGTTGCCGGCCGCGGCCACGCCCCGGCAGCGGTGGCTGCGCGCGGTGGCCGCCGGCGGGCAGGGCCGCTACGCCGGCGCCGCCACCGATCTGGCGGCCCTGCTGCGAGATACGCCTGCGGGCCCGCTGGCTTCGCTGGCCCACAGCACGCGGGCGTCGTTCCTTCGTCAACTCGGCGGGCACGATCTCGCCCGCGGTCTCGACGGCCGGGCGCTGGCACTGGCCGGCCACGACCCGCAGGCCCGCACCGATGCCCTGGTCGGGCTGGCCGCCGACGCGCTGGGGGTGGGCCGCTTCGCGGCGTCGGCGGCGTTGCTGGCCCGTGCCCGGCAGTTACCGGAACCGCCGCCGGCCCGCGTGACCGTCCGCCGGGAATGGGTGAGCGCCGAGTTGGCGATGGTCACCGGCGACGGCGCCACCGCGGTCCGCCATGCCGAGCGGGCGCTGGAGCTGACCACCGACGCCATGGCGCGCCACCGGGTGAAAAGCCAGGTGGTGCTGGCCGGTGCGCTGTGCTGCGCCGGCAGCCTGCCGCGGGCGCGCACGGTGGCCGACGCGGCACTGGAGGACACCGACCGGCTGGGGCTGGTTCCGCTGCGGTGGGCGCTGGCGTGCCTGCTGCTGGACGTCGGCAGCGCGACGTGGTCAGCCGAACAGTTGCACCAGGTGCGCGACGACGCCGCTGAGCTGGTGCGTTACCGCGGCGGCAGCTGGCAGGGCCGGTGATCCGGGATCAGCGGTAGCCGTCGGCCTCCGAAGTCGCCCCGTTGAGCGACGCGTCGGCGTAGCCGCGGCAGTAGTCCCAGGTCACGTAGCTGTCCGGCTCCGGGTCGTAGGCCGGCTCGTGCGGGCGGACGGTGCCGTCGATGAGCAGCTGCAGCAGGTTGGCGCGCAGCATGTCCCAGTCGTGGTAGTGGTCCTGCTGGCAGTCGTCGCAGCACACCACCAGGCCGCGGATTCCCCGGTGCGCCAACAATGCTTCGTAGACCGCCAGGTCGGCGAGGTCGGCTTCGACCGCCGTCCGCTCCTGTGGATCCAGCGGCTGGCCCGGTTCGACGGCGTCCAGGGCCGCGGACGGGTCGTGTGGGTCGTCGGCGAACGGGTCGGGCGGCAAACCCGGTGGCAGATGGTCACGCACGCCACTCAGGGTACGCAGACGTCATGACAGAATGCCAGCGGCCGTTTCAGCGGCCCGCGCGACCGGCAAGGGCGGTGCGGCCCGAAAGCCGCTGTGTGCCGCGATTAGGATGGGCTTCTCACCCCGGCTGCGTAGTGGAGGCTCCCGATGTCCGTTGGTGACGCAAGTGCCCCGACGATTTCGTATGCCACCGGCCCGCTCGATGACGCGGCGTCCACCGGTGGCCAGTCCGGCGGGCATCCCCCCAAAGTCGCCATGCTGGGGCTGACGTTCGACGACGTCCTGCTGCTTCCCGCGGCCTCCGACGTGGTGCCGGCCACCGCCGACACCTCCAGTCGGCTGACCCGCAAGATCCGGCTGAAAGTGCCGCTGGTCAGCTCCGCGATGGACACCGTGACCGAGGCCCGGATGGCGATCGCGATGGCCCGGGCCGGCGGCATGGGCGTGCTGCACCGCAACCTGCCGGTCACCGAGCAGGCCGGTCAGGTGGAGACCGTGAAGCGCTCCGAGGCCGGGATGGTCACCGACCCGGTCACCTGCACACCGGAGAACACCCTGGCCGAGGTCGACGCGCTGTGCGCCCGGTTCCGGATCTCCGGGCTGCCCGTCGTCGACAAGAACGGGTCCCTCGTCGGCATCATCACCAACCGGGACATGCGTTTCGAGGTCGACCAGAACAAGCCGGTCTCCGAGGTGATGACCAAGGCGCCGCTGATCACCGCCCAGGAGGGCGTCTCCGCCGACGCCGCGCTGGGCCTGCTGCGCCGGCACAAGATCGAGAAGCTGCCGATCGTCGACGGCCACGGCAAACTGACCGGGCTGATCACCGTCAAGGACTTCGTCAAGACCGAGCAACATCCCAACGCCACCAAGGACAGCGACGGCCGGCTGCTGGTCGGAGCCGCGGTCGGTGTCGGCGCCGACGCCTGGGTGCGGGCGATGACGCTGGTCGAGGCCGGGGTGGACGTGCTGATCGTGGACACCGCGCACGCCCACAACCGGGGGGTGCTCGACATGGTCGGCAAGCTCAAGGCCGAGGTCGGC
>CAYNJD010000083.1:0-11771 GCA_964397355.1 uncultured Mycobacterium sp.
CTGGTGTCGCCGCAGACCGGGTATGCCGGCGGCCGGGTGGACCTGCGACCGGTGGCGGCGCGCCTCGACGCGTTGCTGTGCGGCGATCCGCGGCTGGCCGCGCTGCCCGGACGGTTCCTGTTCACCCTCGACGACGGCCGCGGCGACCTGATCGACCGGGCGACCGACGCCGGCCTGGTGGCGCTCAGCGACACCGAGGCACAGCTGCGGGTCGGCGAACACTGGGGCGCCGTGATCGGCATCGCCGAGGCCGCGGACCGGCTGGCGGGCCTGGCGGGTGCGTTCCAGGCCGCCCGCGGCGACGGGCCGGATGCGCCGTGGCACATCCGCGAACTGCCCGGCCCGGTCGCGCCCCTCCGAGAAATTCATGCCGCCGATCCGCGACTGCCGGCCCCGTCGGGTCCGCTACCCTACGGTCCGGTGCCCGGCGGCACCCACGTGCAGCTGCCCGACGGGGTGCTCACCGCGGATCGCGCACAGCTGCTGCCGGACGCCGTCGAGCTTGTCGTGACCCCCTGGCGCGGCATCTTCGTCCCTGCGTAGGAGTCAGCTTCGTGAACCGGCCCACGCGCCCAGCCCGGCGCTACGACTATCTCGACGACGGTGCGGCCATCTACGTCGAATCGTTCGCCACCATCCGCCGCGAGTCCGACCTGTCGCACATCCCGACGACGGCGGAGCGGCTCGCGGTGCGGATGATCCACGGCGCCGGGCAGACCGACGTCGCCGCCGACCTGCTGATTCACCCCGAGGCAGTGCCCGCCGGCCGGGCCGCCCTCGACGCCGGTGCGCCGATCCTCTGCGATGCCCGGATGGTGGCGGTCGGGGTGACGGCCGGGCGGCTGCCCGCCGGCAACGACGTGCTCTGCTTCCTGCGCGACGAGCGGGTTCCGGCGCTGGCCGCCGAGTGGGGCACCACCCGCTCGGCTGCGGCGGTCTCGCTGTGGGAGCCGGTGCTGGCCGGCGCCGTCGTCGCGATCGGCAACGCCCCCACCGCGCTGTTCCACCTGCTGGAGCTGATCCTCGACGGCGGGCCGCGCCCGGCGGTGATCGTCGGCTGCCCGGTCGGGTTCATCGGCGCCGCGGAGTCCAAGGCGGCGCTGGCCGCACTGCACGCCGAGCACGGCATCGACATCCCGTTCGTGACCGTGCGCGGCCGTCGCGGCGGCTCGGCGATCACCTCGTCGGCGTTGAACGCACTCGCCTCGGACGCCGAATGACCGGCCGGTTCTACGGGGTGGGCCTGGGCCCGGGCGACCCCGAGCTGATCACCCGAAAGGCGGCCCGGATCATCGCCGAGGCCGACGTGGTCGCCTACCACGCCGGGGTCAACAAGGCGTCGTATGCGCGCACCATCGCCGCCGACCTGATCGTCGACGGCGTCATCGAGGAGGAGCTGCGCTACCCGGTCACCACCGGGGTCACCGACCATCCGGGCGGCTACGCCGGGGCGCTCGCCGACTTCTACGAGGCGTCGGCGGCCCGGCTGGCCGCCCACCTGACCGCCGGCCGCACCGTGGCGCTGCTGACCGAGGGCGATCCGCTGTTCTACGGCTCGTTCATGTACATGCACGACCGGCTGTCGGCCCGCTTCGACACCGAGATCATCCCGGGCGTACCGGCGTTCAGCGCCGCCACCGCCGCGCTGGGCATGCCGCTGGTGCGCCAGACCGACGTGCTGACCGTGCTGCCGGGCACGCTGCCCGAGCACGAGCTGGCGATGCGGCTGGCCGACACCGACGGCGCCATCATCATGAAGCTGGGCCGCACCTTCCCCGCGGTGCGCCGCGCGCTGGCCGCCGCCGGCCGGCTGCAACACGCCTGGTATGTCGAGCGGGCCAGCCACCCGCAGCAGCGCTGGCTGCCGGTCGCCGACCTGGCCGAGGACGACGAGGTCCCCTATCTGTCGCTGATCGTCGTCGACGGCGACTCCCGCAACGGGCAGCGCTCCCGGACGCCGGCCGACGCGGTGCCGGCGGTGCTGGAACCGGCCGCCGAATCCGCCGAGCTGGTGGTGGTCGGGCTCGGCCCGGGACCCGATGAGTGGCTCACGCCCGAGGCCGCCGCGGCGCTGGCCACCGTGGAGCACGTGGTGGGCTACGGGCCTTACGTGGCGCGGGTTCCGCAGCGGGAAGGCTTGCAGCGGCACTCCTCGGGTAACACCGTCGAGCTGGACCGGGCCCGCCTGGCGCTGGATCTGGCGGTGCGCGGCGAGAAGGTGGCGGTGGTCTCCGGGGGTGACGCCGGGGTGTTCGGGATGGCCTCGGCGGTGTTCGAGGCGGCTGACGATGAGCGGTACCAACAGGTTTCGGTGCGGGTGCTGCCCGGCGTCTCGGCGGTGCAGGCGGTGGCCGCGCGTGCCGGCGCCCCGCTGGGGGGCGACTTCGCGGTGATCAGCCTGTCGGATCGCCTCAAGCCGTGGCAGGTGATCGAGTCGCGACTGGCCGCGATCGCGGCGGCCGACCTGGTGCTGGCGATCTACAACCCGGCCTCCCGCGCGCGCACCGACCAGATCGCGATCGCCCGAAAGGTGCTGTTGGAGCGCCGCGGCCCGCAGACCGTGGTGGTGGTCGGCCGCGACATCGGCCGGGTCGGCGAGTCACTGACCGTGACCACGCTGGGTGAACTGGACACCGACGCGATCGACATGAGATGCCTGGTGCTGGTGGGGGCGTCGTCGACCCGGGTCACCGGATCGGGTCAGGTGTGGACGCCTCGCTGGGTTCGATGAGGTGGCTGCGGTGAGCGTGCACTTCGTCGGCGCCGGGCCCGGCGCGGCGGACCTGCTGACCGTGCGGGCCGGCCGGCTGTTGGCCGACGCCGACACGGTGCTCTACCCGGGCAGCTACCTGGATCCGGGAGTGCTCGAACACTGTTGTGCGACAGCCGAACTCGTCGACACCGCCGCATTGGACCTGGATGCGATCACCGATCGGCTGGTCACCGCGCACCGGGCGGGCCGGCGGGTGGTGCGGCTGGTCTCCGGCGATCCGTCGCTCTACAGCGCGGTCTTCGAGCAGACCCGTCGGCTCGATGCCGCCGGGGTGCCGTGGGACATCACCCCCGGCGTGCCGGCGTATGCGGCGGCGGCTGCGGCGCTCGGCCGCGAGCTCACCGTGCCGCTGGTGACGCAGTCGGTGGTACTGACCCGGGCGCAAGCCGCCTCCACCGCGATGCCGGCGGGCGAGTCACTGGCGGCGTTCGCCGCGACCGGGGCCGGCCTGGTGCTGCACCTGGCGATCACCCGGACCCGGGAGTTGATGGCCGAACTGGCGCCCGGCTACGGCGCGGACTGTCCCGTCGCGGTGGTCTACCGGGCATCCCAACCCGATGAACTGGTGCTGCGCGGCACCGTCGCCGACATCGCCGACGCCGTGGAGGCAGCGGGCCTGCGTTCGGCGGCGGTGATCCTGGTGGGCCCCGCCGTTGCGACGACGCCGGATCCGTGCGCCGGCGAGAGCCATCTCTACGACCCGGCGCGGGACCGGTCAGGGCAGGGTTAGCGCCCACTGGGTGACCGCCCGGGCGGGCGTCCAGCCGGTGAAGCCGCCGAGCGGGGCGGCGTGTTCGACGTGGATGCGGGTCAGCTCGCCGCCGTGCTCGCGGTGGGCGGCCGCCAGCAGCGTCTCGGTTTCCAGCGTGACGCCGTGGGCCACCAGTCGCCCGCCGGGCCGCAGCACGACCAGGCATGCCTCGAGCATCCCGGGCCGGCTCAGGCCGCCGCCGACGAAGACGGCGTCGGGTACCGGCAGGCCGGCCAGTGCCTGCGGCGCCGCGTCGCAGACGACACGCAGCGCGGGCACCCCCAGGTTGCGAGCGTTGTGCAAGATGCGCTGCGCTCTTTCCTGTTTCGCCTCGACAGCGATGGCCCGACAGGTCGGGTGGGCGCGCAGCCATTCGATACCCACCGAGCCGGCGCCGGCACCGACGTCCCACAGCAGCTGGCCGGGCGCCGGTGCCAGTCGCGCCAGCGCCGAGGCCCGCAGGTCGCGTTTGGTGAGCTGGCCGTCGTGGTCGTAGGCGTCATCGGGCAGGCCGGCCGCCCACGCCGACGCCGGCGGGCCCGCCAGTTCCAGGGCGACGATGTTGAGCCGCGGGGCCGGGCCGCTCAGCTCATTCGGGGTGGTCTCCCGCCGGGACTCCGACGCACCGCCCAGGTCGCCGAGCACCACCATCCGGCTGTCGCCGTAGCCGCGGTCGCTCAGCAGCGCGGCGAGCTGCGCGGGCGTCGTCTCGTCGGCGGAGAGCACCAGCACCCGGCGGCCCGGCGCCAGCTCGCGCAGCACCGCGTGGGCGTCGCCGGCCCGGACTACCGCGGTGGACTCCGCCGACCAGCCCAGCCGGGCGCGGGCCAGCGCCACCGACGACACCGTCGGGACCACCGTGACGTGCTCGGCGCCGAACACCTCGACGAGCGTGCTGCCGACTCCCGACAGCAGTGGATCACCGGAGGCCAGCGCGACCACCCGCTGCCCGGTCAGGTTCTCGAACAGCTCGGCCAGCCCGGCCCGCAGCGGCGACGGCCAGCTGTGGCGCTGTTGGCCGTCGATCTCCGGCAGCAGTTCCAGCTGGCGTGGCGCGCCGATCACGACGTCGGCCGCGTGCAGCACCGCGCGTGCGGACTCCGGCAGCCCGGGCCAGCCGTCGGCGCCGATGCCGATGACCGTGATGCGTTCGGCAGGCACAGCTACGTCAACCGTTCGGTGAGGAACCGGACCACCCGGTTGCGGGCCTCGTAGGCGGGGTGGCCGTCGATTTCGCGGACCTCGTCGGTGAGCACCGAGTGGGCCATCTTGGAAAAGCCGTGCGCGTTGCCCGGCGACGAGTCGATCTCGATCACCTCGAAGGCATCGCCGAGGCGCTGCTTCAGCGTGGCGAACCGGTCGCCGGGCGCCATCTTGTCCTCGCTGAACCGCAACCCCAGCGCACACAGCCCCTCGGTGGCGGCCCGGTCGGCGACCACCCCCAGCTCGACCTCGGAGAGCCCGGGGTCGCGGCGCTGCTTGGCTGTCAGCGGGATCGGCACCGACGGTTGGCTGAGCACCGGGGCCAGCACGGCGTCGTCGACCGCGGCCGCCAGCGCGAACCCACCCGTGAAGCACTGGCCGATCACCCCGACGCCCTTGCCGGGCGTCGTCGCGTTGAGGTGGCGGGCCAGGGCGCGCAGGAACTGGGTGACCGGGCGCTGCTTGTCGGTGGCGAACGCGGCGAACTCCCGGGCCACACAGGCCCGCGCCAGCGTCGGCAGCAGGTAGCCGGCCGAGACCGGGCGTGCCGGCTGCCCGAACAGTGACGGGATGACGACGGTGAACCCGTTGTCCACCAAGTGGTTTCCCAGCCCCAGCACCCCGGGGTGCATGCCGGGGATCTCCGGGATCACTACCACCCCGGGGCCCTCGCCCTTGCGGTACACGTCGTGGGTGAAGCCGCCGCCGGTGAACGGCGCCGCGACCCATCCGCTCAGGTCTGCTTCGGGTGCGGTCATGCTCGGTATCCCTTCGCCTGGGTCGGCTTCTCCGGTGTTAGGGTAGCCGCGCGAAGTGCCAGGGAAGTCGGTGTGACTCCGACGCAGGCCCGCTACGGTGTTCCGCGGCGCGTCTCGGCGCGCCCCGGTCAGTCCGAATACCGGCTTCGCGTTGCCAATACCGGGCATCACGAGCGGAGCCTCAATGCAACAGCTGTATCCCTTCCCCGCCGTCCTCGGCGGCGACCCGGACGCGCCGGGCGGCCTCGATGACATGGCGCTGGCGCTTGTGCTGAGCGCGATCTCCCCCGCGATCGGCGGCGTGCTGATCCGCGGCGAGACGGGCACCGCGACGTCGACGCTGGTGCGCGCGCTCGCCCAGGTGCTGCCGCCCATCGACGTGGTGGCCGACGACCGCTTCTCCTCCGACCCGGCCGACACCCACCCGCTCTCCCCCGACGGCCCGTTCCCGGCCGACGCCGCCGTGCAGACCCGCCCGGTGCGGCTGGTGGAGTTGCCGGTCGGCGCCACCGAGGACCGGGTTGTGGGGTCCATTCACCTGGAGCGGGCGCTGGGGTCCGGCGTGGTGGAGTTCGAGCCCGGGCTGCTGGCGCGCGCCAACCGCGGCATCCTCTACGTCGACGAGGTCAACCTGCTCGCCGACCACCTGGTGGATCTGCTGCTGGACGCCGCCGCGATGGGACGGCTGACCGTCGAACGCGACGGCGTCTCGGTCACCCACGCCGCCCGCTTCGTGATCGTCGGGACGATGAACCCCGAAGAGGGCGAACTGCGCCCGCAACTGCTCGACCGGTTCGGGCTGACC
This sequence comes from uncultured Mycobacterium sp., assembly GCA_964397355.1. GTDB lineage: Bacteria > Actinomycetota > Actinomycetes > Mycobacteriales > Mycobacteriaceae > Mycobacterium. Next base: position 6,291 of record CAYNJD010000083.1, read on the forward strand.
GTCGAGGTGTCCGCGCCGCGCGATCCGGCGGTGCGTGCCGAAGCGGTACGGCGGCGGCTGGCTTTCGACGCCGATCCGCAGGCCTTCGCCACGGTGTACGACGACGCCGAGGAACGGCTGCGGGCGCGGATCCGCCGGGCCCAGGAGTTGTTGCCGCGGGTGCGGTTGACCGACACCGCGCTGGTCAAGATCGGTGAGATCTGCGCGGCGTTCGACGTGGACGGGCTGCGCGGCGACATCGTCTGTGCTCGCACCGCGGTTGCCCACGCGGCGTGGCAGGGCCGCGAGGCGGTCAACGTCGAGGATCTGCGGGTGGCTGCCCGGCTGGCGCTGCCGCACCGGCGGCGCCGCAAGCCGTTCGACGCGCCGGGTCTCGACGAGGACGAACTCGACGAGCTGCTGCCGCCGGAGGATTCCGGGCCCGAGCCGGATCCGGATGGCCCCGATCCCGATGGCCCGCCGGACGGCGGAGATGCCGTAGCACCCGAGCAGCGGGGCCCGGCACCGGGCGGGTCCGGCTCCACCTCGAGGGTGGGCGCTGATTCTCCTTACCGGGCACGGCTTTTCACGGTCGACGGGGTTGGAGCCGGACGTGCCGGGCGGCGCAGCCGGGCCCGCACCAGTTCCGGACGCCGGGTGGGCGCCACCGGGCTGGGTGTCACCGGTGGCCTGCACCTGTTCGAGACGCTGCGGGCCGCCGCACCGCACCAGGCCGGCCGGGGCCGGGTGGACGGCCGGATGGTCCTGCGAGCGGACGATCTTCGTCGCGCGGTCCGGGAGGGCCGGGAGGCCAACCTGGTGCTGTTCGTCGTCGACACCTCCGGGTCGATGGCCGCCGCCGAGCGGATGCGCCACGTCAAGACCGCGATCCTGTCGTTGCTGCTGGACGCCTACCGGCGCCGGGACCGGGTGGCGGTGGTGACCTTCCGCGACACGGGCGCCGACGTGGCGCTGCCGGCGACCGGGTCGGTGGAGATCGCCGCCGTGCGACTCGACGAGCTGCCCGCCGGTGGCCGCACCCCGCTGGCCGAGGGGCTGCTGGAGGCCGCCGAGGTGATTCGCCGGGAGCGGCTGCGCGACCCGTCGTGTCGCCCGCTGCTGGTGGTGCTCACCGACGGACGGGCCACCGCCGGCGTCGATCCGGTCGAGCGCTCCCGCCGTGCCGCTTCTCAGCTTGCCGTCCAGGGGTTTTCGGCGGTGGTGGTGGATTGCGAAAGCGGCCGGATGCGGCTCGGGCTGGCCGGTGTGCTGGCCGAGCGGCTGCGGGCCGAATACATCCCGCTGCCGCAGGTGAGTGCCGAAGCGCTCACCGGGATCGTCCGTGATGCCACCGGAAAGGGAGCCGCCTGATGCCGCAGGGACAACCGTTGACGGTGCCCGACGACAACCTGACCACCCGCCAGCGCCGCAACCGGCCGCTGCTGATGGTGAACACCGGCGACGGCAAGGGCAAGTCCACCGCCGCCTTCGGGACGGCGCTGCGCGGCTGGAACCAGGGTTTTGCGATCGGGGTCTTCCAGTTCGTGAAGTCCGCCAAGTGGCGGGTCGGCGAGCAGGCGGTGCTGGAACGGCTCGGCGCGCTGCACGACGAGACCGGTGAGGGCGGACCGGTGCAGTGGCACAAGATGGGTTCGGGCTGGTCGTGGAGCCGCAAAGCCGGCAGCACCGAGGACCACGCCGGCGACGCGCTGGCCGGCTGGACCGAGGTGAAACGCCGACTGGCCGAGCAGACCCACGACCTGTATGTGCTCGACGAGTTCACCTACCCGATCGACTGGGGCTGGGTGGACGTCGACGACGTGGTGGCGACGCTGCGCGACCGGCCGGGTCACCAGCATGTGGTGATCACCGGCCGCCGCGCCCATCCGAAGCTCATCGAGATCGCCGATCTGGTCACCGAGATGACCAAGATCAAGCATCCGATGGACGTCGGTCAGAAGGGACAGCGCGGCATCGAATGGTAGAAGCGTGGTAGGGGCATGGTAGCTCTGCCCCGGGTGGTCGTCGCCGCGCCCGCGTCCGGCCACGGCAAGACCACCGTGGCGGTCGGGTTGATGGCAGCGCTGGCCGCCCGCGGCCTGGATGTCAGTGGGCACAAGGTCGGGCCGGACTACATCGACCCGGGTTATCACGCGCTGGCGACGGGGCGGCCGGCCCGCAACCTGGACCCGGTGCTGGTGGGTGCCGAGCGGATCGTCCCACTGCTGCTGCACGGCGCCGCGGGTGCGGATGTCGCCGTGATCGAAGGCGTGATGGGGCTTTTCGACGGCCGGCTCGGTTCCGAGGGCGAGGCGTCCACCGGCCACGTCGCGGGGCTGACCGCCGCCCCGGTGCTGCTGGTGGTCGACATCTCGCACGCCTCCCGGACCCATGCGGCGGTGGTGGCCGGCCTGGCCGGTTTCGACCCCGCGGTGCGGATCGCCGGGGTGGTGCTCAACCAGGCGGGCAGCGCCCGGCACGCCGACGAGGTCGTTGCCGCGTTGCGCCCCAGCGGGGTTCCGGTGCTCGGGGTGCTGCCTCGCGATACCGGTGTGCAGACCCCGTCGCGGCATCTCGGGCTGGTGCCGGCCGCCGAACGCGACGAGGCCGGTGCGATGCCGGCCCGGCTGGCCGGGCTGATCGAGCAGCATGTGGACCTCGACGCGGTGCTCGATATCGCCCGAGGGGCAGCAGATTTGACCGGGGCATCCTGGGATCCGGTTGCCGAGGTGTCTTCGCCATCTTCGGCCGGGCCGGTGGTGGCTGTGGCCGGTGGGCGGGCGTTCACGTTCGGCTACACCGAGACGTTCGAGTTGCTGCGCGCCGCGGGCTGTGAGGTGGCCTGCTTCGATCCGCTCACCGACTCGCGCCTGCCGGCCGGGACTGCCGGAATCTATCTGGGCGGCGGCTTTCCGGAGGTGTATGCGGCCGAGTTGGCCGCCAACACCGCGCTGATCTCCGAGTTGCGCGCCGCCATCGCCGCGGGGGTGCCGACGGTGGCCGAATGCGGCGGGTTGGCGTACCTGTGCGGCCGTGTCGGTGAGGTCGCCGGGGTCGGCGCGCTGCCCGCCACCGCGAAAATGTCGCCGCGACTGACGCTGGGCTATCGCGAGGCCGCCGCGCCGGCCGACAACCTGTTGGCGCGCGCCGGCGATCGAGTGGCCGGACACGAATTCCACCGCACCCGTGTCACTTTCTCCGGGCCCGTGGCTGCCGCCTGGCAGCTGCCCGACGGCCCGGACGGTTTCGCCGGACCGCGCCTGCACGCGTCCTACCTGCACACCCACTGGGCCGGATATCCGCGGCTGGCGCAGCGTTTCGCCGACGCGGTGCACGCTTTCCGCGGCCCGGATCTGAGTCACCACGGCGATGTCGAAACCGGACCGGACCTGCTGGATTTCGCGGTGAACGTCTACGCCGGGCCGCGCCCGGACTGGCTGGATGAGGCGCTGCACGCCTCACTCGACGATGCGGTCGCGTACCCGGATGCTTCGGCCGCCCGCGCTGCGCTGGCCGCCCGGCACGGCCTTTCGCCCGAAGCGGTGCTGCCGACCGCGGGGGCCTCCGAGGCCTTCGATCTGGTGGCCCGGCTGCGGCCGTGGCGGCGACCGGTGGTGGTGCATCCGCAGTACACCGGCCCGCACGCGTCGCTGACCGCCGCCGGCCACACCGTCGGTGTTGTGCTCTGCCACGCCGACGACGACTTCGCGCTGCACCCCGACGCGGTGCCCGAGGACGCCGACCTCGTCGTCGTCGGCAACCCGACCAACCCCACCGGGGTGCTGCATCCGGCCTCGGTGTTGCGTCGGCTGCTGCGGCCCGGGCGGGTGGTGCTGGTCGACGAGGCGTTCCTGGACGCGGTGCCGGGAGAACCGGAATCGCTGGCCGGTCGCCCGCAGCCGGGCCTGCTGGTCAGCCGCAGCCTGACCAAGCACTGGTCGATCCCCGGGGTGCGAGCCGGGTACCTGCTCGGTGAGCCCGCGCTGATCACGAACGTGGCGCGGCTGCAGATTCCCTGGTCGGTGTCGGCGCCGGCGCTGGCCGCGATGCGGGTGTGCTCGCAAGACCGGGCGGTTGACGAAAGCAAGTTGCGGGCAGAGCAATTAGCGTCGTGGCGCGCCGGGCTGGTGTCGGCTCTCACCGCGCGGGGGGTGCCGTTCGTTCCCGGCATCGCGCCCTACGTGCTGGCCCGTGTCGGTCACGGTCTGCATGCGGCGTTGCGCGACAACGGTATTGCGGTGCGGCGCGCCGACACCTTTCCCGGCCTGGATGACAGCTGGGTGCGGATCGCGGTGCGGCCGCCGGAGCTGACCGATCGGCTGCTGGCCGCACTCGACCGGGCGCTCAGCTGATGTGGGCCCGGGCGCTCGGGCTGCTGCTCGGTTACACCGCCGACCGTCTCTGGGGTGACCCGCGCCGGTGGCACCCGGTGGCCGGCTTCGGGACCTGCGCGTCGTGGTTGGAGCAGCGGCTGTATCGCGACAGCCGGGCAAGCGGTGTCATCCATGTGCTGCTGTTGGCCGGCGGCGCCACCGGGTTGGCGTACGCGTGCGAACGTTTGGCGCGGAACCCGTTGGTGCGCTTTGTTTTGACCGGGGTTGTCAGCTGGGCGGTGCTCGGGGGGAGGTCTTTGGAGCGCGAGGCGTGCGCGGTGCAGGATTTCCTCGCCGCGGGTGAGATCAACTCAGCCCGCACGCGGTTGCGCAGTCTGGTCGGCCGTGATACGTCGTGTTTGGATTCCCCCGAAATCGCCCGTGCGGTAGTCGAATCCGTCGCAGAGAACACCTCGGATGCGGTGGTGGGGTCGTTGGTGTGGGGTGCGGTGGCCGGGGTTCCGGGCCTGGTCGCACACCGGACCGTCAACACCCTGGACGCGATGATCGGCCACCGCAACGCCCGCTACGGCCGCTTCGGGTGGGCGGCGGCGCGATTGGACGACCTGGTGGGCCTGCCGGCGTCCCGGTTGAGCGGGGTGCTGGTCACCGTCTTGGGGCCCGATCCCGTTGGCGCGGTGCGCGCCTGGCGCCGGGATGCCCGGCGCCATCCCAGTCCCAACGCCGGGGTGGTTGAAGCGGCTTTCGCCGGTGCGCTGGGCCTACAGCTCGGTGGTGTCAACATCTACTACGGGAACCGGCGGGAGGAACGGGCGCTGATGGGCCATGGGCGGGCACCGGTGCCGGCGGATATTCCGCGGACGGTGCGGTTGGCTCGGCGGGTGGGTGCCGGCGCTGTGGCCGGTGCGGTCATCCACAGTGTGGTGTTGGCCCGCAGATCCGGCGGTTTTCGCGTTGCCGGTGCGCCTCGCTGACGAACGCGGTCCGACTGAGCGCCACCCGCGACTGCCACACGTTCGCGACTGACTCAGCCGTGGCCGATCAGGTCTGCGGCATGGCCTTCCTCACTCGGCCGGATATGGCCGGCTGCAGTCGATTTCAGCAGCCACGTGGTGACCAGCCCGTCAGGACCGGCCAGTTCGCCGGCCGCCAGCGCTTCGCCGATGAG